>JBNMPW010000035.1:0-21763 GCA_051277205.1 Oceanicoccus sp.
TCGTCGTTCGTCGAACGTCCGTGATCTGATCGGTCTGGAATCAAGGTGCTTGTTAACCACAAGCCGATCAACGTTGTCGACATTGATGCGCCGTTTTAACAACCTGTCATGGACATGGAAGCACAGCGTTCACACATTAAAATAGGTCGAAGGAATCATTATGAGTAAACAAATGCAAACTACGGTTGTTGAGAAGTTTGGGCAACCCTTAGTACTTCGCGAATGGAGCATCCCTTCGCCCAAGGCAGGGCAAATTTTAGTTAAGACAGAGGCCTGTGGGGTATGCCACACGGATCTCCATGCGGCCAATGGAGACTGGCCCCTGAAACCAGCATTGCCATTTATTACTGGTCACGAGGGAGTTGGATTAGTTGCAGTCCCTAGTATCGATCAATGACATTTTCACAAGGCTTGAGCAGGGTGAGGTGCCATCTCGTGTGGTTATCGATTTCACGAGCTAGCTGTTAACAAATTCGTTGGCGCGAATTAGCGAATGGTTTTTTGGGAACACCCCCGTGAAATACTTAAACAAATCGATCTACCTGTTTTGTTATCTCATTAATGATTAATTGTTCGGAGGTTTTATGAAATTTGTTGCTGACTCGGCCAGTATACTTTGTGTTCGCAAGGCAACTGTTGTTGATACGTATGACGACAATGGGTCCATTGTTGCGCGTTTTGATGCGCGCCTTAAAGAAGTTCCTCCTCATGTGGAAAGTCAATTAACGACAGGTGAAGTTATCAGGCTACGAAAATGGCTTCTCGATCGAGAAAAGATTAAACAAGATCCATCAGAAAAGAACTTACTGGAACTACTGCCCGAATTGATACTAGAAGGCATCGTAGCGATTGATGAGCTAAGTAATATCAATCAAGATACCTTTGATAAGCTGTTACTAGGCGTTGGTGATTTGCATAATAAGTTGCTGAAATCAAAATACAAAGTGAGTAAACCCACGACCAAACCTGGAGAAATTGGTAGAGAAGAAGCTAATAAAGAACGTTTGGAGCAAGTAAAAAAAAATATCATCTGATTATGGGCACTAACGCCTAATGGCTAGATGTTGAGGTGCTTAAAATTTTCAATAGTTAAGGAGAAATTTATGTTACGAAGCTTAAATGAAATTATTAATTACCAATTACAGGGAATAGACAAAGATCTTGGTTGGTGTAAGGATTTTCTTTTTGATGACCGCTACTGGGTAGTGCGTTACATGGTTGCCGATACCAATAAATGGTTGCCGGGAGGGCGCAAGGTATTGGTTAGTCCTATATCTCTGGGTGAACCCGATTGGACACAAAAGCAATTCCCGGTCACATTGACCCGTGAGGGCATCGAAAACAGCCCTCCTCTTGAAGAGCACAAACCGGTTTCACAGCAATATGAAACAGAATTCTTCAATTATTATGGCTATGGTTACTATTGGATGGGTGAAGGGATATGGGGTAGTTATACCAATCCAGCACCCTTAGTTGAGACTGAAGCACTTGATAAGGTAATAGACGGTCCAGCTCAAGATAGACATTTACGCTCGACAACAGAGGTCAAAGGGTACGATATTCATGCTACCGATGGGGTTATAGGGCATGTTGAAGATTTTGTTTTAAATGATGACAATTGGGCCATTGCTTATATCGTGGTAGCTACACATAACTGGTTGCCCGGCGGACGCAAGGTACTTATCGCTCCTGACTGGCTTGAATCTGTCAATTGGGTAGACCGAGCCGTATCGATCAAACTAACAGCTCAACAGATAAAAGATAGCCCCGAGTACAACCCTATGGAATTTATCGATCCAGAGTATGAAAACGCACTGCACAGCTTTTACGGTATTTCCAAAGATCGATAACGTTATAAGAATTAATGTTTGCTGCTTCGAAAAAATAGTACATACATTGTAATAGCGGGTACCCATTCGCGCAGACAGAGTCAGATCAGGTCGTGCCTTGGTTGCCTACATTTCTATACGGGTACTTTGTTAGAGCACATTGACAAGTGCCCCTAACAAAGGGGCTAACGCTGGGGGAAGTAATGAACCGGTAGCCGCTCTTTGTCTTGATATGATTGCTAATCTGCATCCGGCGCAAGCCACTTTTCCATTACGACACAGGCGGTGAGATCCCCAGATAAATTGACCGCAGTTCTTGTCATATCGAGAATTCGATCGACTCCGAGAATGAGTGCAATGCCTTCGGCGGGCACGCCAATACCCTGCACAATGGTGGCGAGTATAACAATGCCAACGCCGGGAGTGCTCGGCGTACCGGTGGATGCGCCAATGGTAGTTGCCGCCAACAATGAGAATTGTCCAAGTGTTAGATCGATTCCGTAAACTTGTGTGAGAAATACTGCGGCGATGACCTGATACAACGCAGTGCCATCCATATTCACCGTTGCGCCCAGTGGAATGACAAATTGCGTTATTCGCATGGAGGCCTTTTTTGGCGTAGGGAAAGCGAGCTCTCAAGGTATTTCTCAATAGGTATAGATATGACTAAAAATAATGAAGCAAAGGTATGGAATCATAGCTACTATCAACAAGAGGGTGACGTAACCAAGTTGAGTGAAAGCAATGATCTAGACTAGGTGGATAGTCTTGAAGAAGGTTAACGACAAACACATCAGGAAGGAGATAAGCATGCACGGTAACACAGATATATCTTATAGCTTATTGCTGCCATTCAGCTTATTAAGATGACCAGCGGCTCTAAGAATGTATTGCAGCGAGGCTTGGAAAATATCCACGATCCATTTTCTAATTTTATTCGCGCCCAGACGACCTCCAGCCTAGTTCTTCTGGCCGCTACCATCGCGGCCCTTTGGTGGGCAAATTCCGCTTATTCTTCGACATACCAAAACCTAATACACACACCGATTGGGTTTTTTATAGGAGAATTTGAGCTGCGGGCTTCACTCAAGCACATCATTAATGATGGTTTGATGGTGATATTTTTCTTTCTGCTCGGCCTTGAGATTAAGCGGGAAGTACTTGCTGGTGACCTGGCTCGACCTGAAAACCGCCGTATGTTGATCCTGTGTGCGGTCGGTGGAATGATTTGTCCGGGGATGATTTATTCCCTGTTTAACTGGTCACTCGATTCACAGATTGGATGGGCCATACCCATGGCCACTGATACCGCGTTTGCGCTGGGTGTCCTTACCATAGTGAGAAAGCATATACCTGTTAGTCTACTGGCTTTTATTGTTGGCCTCGCCATTGTTGATGATGTTGGCGCGATACTGGTCATTGCCGTTTTCTATACCCAAGAAATATCGGTAATGTATTTATCAAGTGCATTTGCGCTTATTGCGTTTTTAGTAGCGGCTAACTACGCAGGCGTTCGTAAGCCGGTTTTCTATATTTTTATCGGCGTTGCTGCTTGGTGGGCGATGCTCAAGTCCGGTGTTCACCCTACAGTTGCCGGTGTTGCCATTGCTTTTACGGTGCCAGCAAGACCCAAATTAGCGGCGGGAAAACTGCTCGATAAAGCCAAATCGACCATTACTTCCATGCAGGAAAAAACAAAAAAAGTGGATGTTCTGGGTAGTCGACGAGATCACGAACAAGTACTCGAAGTGCGCGATTTTGCGGAACGTGCTGGCACACCCTTGCGCCGCTGGGAAGATGCACTAGAATTGCCCGTAGCCTTATTTATCTTGCCGCTGTTTGCATTGACCAATGCTGGTGTAGTATTTGGGCTGAGTTCTTTTATCGATAGCCTTCGGCACCCAATTGGATTAGGCATTATTACTGGACTCGTCGTTGGGAAATTGATCGGTATTTCTGGCGCTTGCTGGCTGGGCCTGCGCTACAAAATTGGTAGTTTACCTGATGACGTTAATTTAAAACATGTCATAGGTGTCTCGCTCATAGCGGGGATAGGCTTCACCATGTCTACTTTTATTGCCGCGCTGGGGTTTGACGCGCACCCCGAGCATCTTCATAACGCAAAAACATCGATTTTAGTCGCCTCATTGCTTTCCGCAATGCTTGGCGTCTTATATATCAGGATTATTTCTACAAAAAACATCACAACTGTCTTACGCAGTAAATGACTCCTGTTGTTACCTTTTGGTACCAATCCCTTGCCTAGTTGCTTAGCGTAGAGACGGTTTATGTCGAATTTGGTCGTCTGCCTGCAGATAAGAATCATCGTCTACTCAGGCGAGATTTCATGGGAGGGTGTCAGCGATTTTTCTAAGTTGGCTTGTCGCGTAGGTAAACAGTAAACGGCACTGAAGCCAGGAAGGTGATAAGTCGATGAATGTATTCGCGGGTATTGTGATTGTCACAATGTAAGATAGTACTGATACCGATACTATCCATGTGACGATGAGCAATTTGATAGTCTTGAGCTCGATGGTCAATGGTTGTCCAGGCAGCAGTTGGCGGCTACGATTCACTATCCCTCGGGCGAGCAGCGCCAGATAACAGTGCAGTTGCGACTCGATACGGCGGTAGACGTTGAATACTATCGCGTCGGTGGGGTGCTTAGTTACGTATTGGATCGGATTGTCGAGAATGCATAAAATGGAATAGTTATGACCAAAAAATACCGCATCGAAAAAGACAGTATGGGTGATGTTAAGGTTCCCGAGAAGGCTTTATACAGCGCGCAGACCCAGCGGGCGGTGGATAACTTTGCCATCAGCAGCGTCACTATGCCGGATAGTTTTATCCGCAGCCTGGGATTTATCAAAGCGGCGGCGGCTAATGCTAACGCCGAGTTAGGTGAACTGGAGCCTGAGTTGGCGACAGCGATTAGTTCGGTTGCATTGCGTATTGCCAACGGCGATTATTCGGATCAGTTTCCGGTAGGAGTGTTTCAGACCGGCTCGGGCACCAGCAGTAATATGAACGTTAATGAGGTAATTGCCACACTGGCGGCGGAGCAACTTAAGCGACCGGTACATGCTAACGATCATGTTAATTGCGGCCAGAGCAGTAATGATGTTATTCCTACCGCTATCCATGTTAGTGCCAGCCTCGCTATTGATCAGCAGTTGTTACCCGCATTGCAGCAGCTGCAAACCGCCATTGCCGCGCGTGAAAATGAACTGGCGGAGCAGATTAAAACCGGGCGCACGCATTTGATGGATGCCATGCCGATCAGTTTTGCGCAGGAATTATCGGCGTGGCGAGCTCAGCTTGAATTAGCGCAGCAGCGTTTTGCCGATACTCGACAGCGGTTGCGCCAGTTAGCACAGGGTGGCACAGCCGTCGGTACGGGTATCAATACAGCTAACGGATTTTGTAAGCTATTTACCATCAAGTTATCCGAGTTTACCGGTACCGAGTTTGTGCCCGCCGATAACTTGTTTGCAGCGCTTGCCAGCCAGGATACCGCGGTAGAACTATCGGGGCAGCTTAAGGTGTTGGCGGTATGTCTACTGAAAATTGCTAATGATTTGCGCTGGATGAATAGTGGGCCGTTATCTGGATTAGGTGAAATCAGTCTTAAAGCCCTGCAACCGGGCAGCAGTATTATGCCCGGCAAGGTTAATCCGGTGATACCAGAGGCGGTTGCAATGGCCGCTGCCCAAGTTATTGGTAATGACATGACGGTCACCGTTGCAGGTCAGTCTGGTAACTTCCAGCTCAACGTGATGTTGCCGGTGATTGCGTATAACGTATTGCAAAGCATCGACTTACTGGCCAACAGTTGTGATACGCTGGCGCTAACTGCTATCGCGGATTTTGTTGTGAATACAGAAACCATTGCCGAAAATTTAGCGCGCAATCCTATCCTGATCACTGCGCTCAATCGGGAAATTGGCTACAGCAAGGCCGCAGACATAGCCAAGCGTGCTTATCACGAAGGACGCCCAATAATAGATGTGGCACTGGACATGACCGAACTTGGTGAGGCGCGTCTTCGACAATTGCTGGATCCGAAAAACTTAGTGTAAAAAGAGTGGCTCTAAAACCAACCGTATCAACACCCTTATGTTTCTCAGCTCATGCGACTGTTCTGGCCGGTTATGCAACCGGTTCAACGAGTGCGTAAAATGCTAGTGACTGTGCTAAACGGTCATTCAATTATCCGAAACATTAAAGAAACCTGACCTTAATGCAGAGGGAAACACGACAGCAGAGGCAAACAGCTTTTGCGGAATGAAGTTCTATTATTCCGAAGAAACCATGATAAAAACATAGAGTTGCGGAGTATGTGGATAAATAAATACGACCGGGCTGACCGCTCGTCTGTCTGGTATAACCAGACGTACCTAAAACCGGTGGCTGTGTAGACCTGTCGGTGACAAATAAGATGCCGGATAAAGTTGGCTGAAATCTATTTTTGTATTATCGTTTTTATCGAGTGATTAAGCGTTTATTTGTTGGCTTCATATTGGCCGTTAGATTTACAGCTAATCTGATTTTCATAATAGGAAGAAGCCGAAAAAATCTGCTGAGTTTATTGTAAATATCTCCCCGATAATATTCTTCCATGCCTGTACCATTGTTCGTAGCAGAAAGGCCGGTACATTGCTGAAATAAGCCCTATCAACAAGAGGGCGCGGCAATCAAAGATCTTAACTATCAGCTTAAAAATTTGTGTACACGCAATCCCGATGGAAGCCACAACACCCAGGCTGACCGCCAACTATTATTACAAGCGATGGCTAACCAATTATGTAAGTTGGGCTATCGTCGTATGGAAGCCAAATCACTCAAACCCAAGCATATTGATGCGCTGGTCGCGCACTATCTGGAAGAAGGGCTGTCATCCGCCCTTTTGGGGTTCAGCGGCCTATCGGCCTTAGAAGGAAATACAAACTCATAGGTCAACCTATTCATTTACTCATGAGCTCTTTTAGTATACAAATAGATTGACTTATATATATTCTGAGTATATAAATAGGTTGACTAAATGTCGATGAGAGGCAATAAACAGGTACACTATGAGCATAGATAAGATTGTTACCAAACAATACCGAGACAAGGTGAACGAAGCCGTTATTCGCTTCGGGGGCTTTTCTATGATTCCGCCAGAAGGGTGGCTCAGGACTGTGCGTGTAGCGCTGGGTATGTCTGGGCCTCAGCTTGCCAAGCGGCTTGGTGTGACCAAAGCGAGGATATCAAAGGTAGAGCAAGATGAGCCATCGGGAAGCGTCACGCTTCGCACCATGCAGGCTATGGCTGAGGCTTTGGATAGCCGTTTTGTGTATGCCATCGTTCCCAAAAAAGACATTGAAAGCGTCATCAAAGATCAAGCCATTATAAAGGCAAAAGAGCGCGTAAAGGCCGCTTCTACGCATATGGCGCTAGAAGCCCAGTCTTTAGATAGGCAAACGCTCGATTCTGAAATCGAGCGTATAGCGTCTGAAATCATGAGCAAAATACCCTCTGATTTCTGGAGTGAAAAATGAGTAGTGAAAACCCGCCCAAGATCGTTGGTGAGCCAGATGGCTCAACGCCCCTTGATCCCGATGAAATGGCGGGTTTGCTCTTTAAGCATGTCGCCACCAGAGGTGAGCTGGATCAGCTTGAGCAAGCCAATATTGACGAGGGGATGCAGTGGCTCAAAAAGCAAAAGACTCCTGATGTTTTAACAGAAGGCTTTGTTTGCCATTTGCACAAAAAACTCTTTGGCAAGGTTTGGAGGTGGGCGGGGAGCTTTCGCAAAACGGAAAAGAATATTGGTATCGATCCTATCCAGATAGCTATTCAGCTTCGTCATTTGCTTGATGATGCAAAATATTGGATAGAAAATGGTACATATCCACCGAAAGAACTTGCAGCACGTTTTCATCACAAGCTCGTCTATATCCATCCCTTTCCCAATGGAAACGGACGACATGCACGGATCATGGCAGATGCAGTACTAACGAAGCTCATGGAAGAGCCTGCTATAAATTGGGCGGGGGGTTATAAACTGGAAAAAATGAACGAGCGACGCAATCAATATATTGCGGCACTCAGAGCCGCCGACGGGCATGATTTTAGTGCCTTGTTTGATTTTGTCGGAGCTTAACAAATCGCGTTCAGTTAGAATGACGCGCCTTTTCGATAGATACCAAAAAGGCGCTTTTTTAAATGGGTGTAAATTTAGGTGTAAATTAAGGCTTTTAGGGTATGAGTGACAGCAATTATATCAATGAAATCAACAAGAGACGCACTTTTGCTATCATCTCTCACCCGAATTCGAACCGCTAAGACACCCTGAGTCACCTTAAGACACAAACTTTAATTAAATCAAAAAGTTATGTCTTGTCTGGGGTTGTCATATTGACGACCAACGTCCCCATTTGTCATGCTGAGTCATGCAAAATAAGTACAAATTTAAGTACAAATTTTGCGATTCAATGAGCACTTAAATTTATTTGTACCTGTTCATTGGAATCAATGACTTGGAGTACAAAGTATGGCAATCACTGAATCTTGGTTAAAAGCAAACCACAAAAAGGCTCGAGCAAAGTCACTCGTGAAATCAGATCGCGAAGGTGTGTGTTCGTGTTTCTCCCAAAGGCAAAATCACCTATAGCCTTCGAGACTATTACAACGGAAAACAAACCACCGCTGATATTGGAACCTACCCCCTCATGACCTTGAAAAAGGCAAGAGCGGAAAATCAACGGCTTCGTAAAAAACTCGAATAAGGTCATGATCCTAAAGTCGTTCGCCAGCTTGAAATGCAGGCGATTGTTGCGGCGAAGTCTTTAGAAGGCTTGTTTAATCTTTGGTATGAAAGCTACTGTGTCAAAAACAAGAAAGGCCATTTTGAAATTAAGCGAAGCTTTGATATTCATGTTTTCCCCAAAATTGGTAAGCTGCCAGCAGAAAAGATTACTCTGCATGCTTGGCTCGATAGGCGCGGAGTTACTTGGTTATTACAGCGATATTGAAGACGCCAGAAAAGCCGTAGATGAAAGTTATTGTGGGCGTCATACCAGTGTGGCGGATTATGCCCAAGAGCTAACCGAGGACACCGGCAATATTCCAAGCCACTTAGAAATGTATATCGACTATGAACGCATGGGGCGTGATATGGAGCTAGGCGGCGACATCTTTACAATTGAAACAGGCTATCAGGAAGTACATATATTTTGGAGCCATTAAAAAAGTGAAGCCCCTGCTAAGGTGGGGGTTTTAATCTACCGCGCTTTTGGGGCTCAGCGGCCTATCGGCCTTAGTTGCTCATCCTTCGCTTATATTGTCTCTTGTCGAGCCAAATTGAGCCCCAAAAGCAGCCCTTGTGCCTCGTGTGTTACAAGGGTTAAAGCAATGTTGATACAAGTATCGCTCTTTTTGTTTAAAAAATAGTATTTTTAGGTATTTAAAATACCTAAATAATGAATAATATAAACCTTTTGGTTGATATGGTTTAAAAAAAAAGATATATTGGAAGTATGAATACCGAAAGAGAGTCAAAATTAAACACTCTGCTTAGCACTCAGCCTTCAGGCATAGTGCTCTCTTCGGCATGGTTGACAGAACAGGGCTACAGCCTTGATTTACAAAAGCAGTACAAGAAAAGCCAGTGGTTTGATTCTATCGGCACGGGTGCCCTGATACGCCACGGCGATCAAGTGGACTATTTAGGTGGCATCTATGCGTTGCAGTCCCAGCTAGGCCTCTTTGTGCATCCAGCGGCTAAAACCGCGCTGTCATTGCAGGGGAAAGCCCACTATTTGGAGCTTTCTACTAAGAAGGCGAAGCTCTTTGGTGGTAAGGGCGAGAGCTTGCCGCTTTGGTTTAAAAAGCGGGATTGGGGTTTAAGTGTAGAAAGCAAGATGACGAGCTTTTTGCCGTCTGATCTTGGCTTGGTTGAGATCGACCATAAAAGTTTTAAGGTAAAGATATCCAGCCCCGCGCGCGCGGTGATGGAATGCTTATATTTAGCGCCAAAGTCCCAGCCGCTTATGGAAGTGTTTGAGCTTATGGAAGGCTTGAATAACTTGCGGCCAGCGACAGTACAAAAACTATTAGAAGAGTGCACTTCTGTGAAGGTGAAGCGCCTGTTTTTGTATTTGGCAGATAAAGCAGACCATGAATGGCTCAGCTATATCAATTTGGATAAGGTTGATTTGGGGTCAGGTAAACGTGCCATAGTGAGCGATGGCGTTTATGTGTCGAAATACCAGATAACCGTTCCCAAGGCTCTCAATTTAATAAATGGGGAGGAATCAATGGGGAGGCAACGGCATGAATAACGCCTACACGAAACAGGTGAAGCTGCTCTTGGATGTGTTGCCAGAGGTCGCTAAAGATGCCTGTTTTGCCATGCATGGCGGCACGGCAATCAATCTCTTTGTGCGTGATATGCCAAGGCTATCGGTTGATATCGATTTAACCTACGTTGAAATAGCCGAGCGCAATGAAACACTGGAGGGCATTAACGCAGCCCTTATACGTATTAAAGAACGTATCGAGAGCTTGCGCCCATCGATACGCATTCAGCATAAAGAAAATATTTGTAAGCTCCAGCTTGATGAACGCGGTGTGATGATCAAGATTGAAGTGAATATGGTGGGGCGTGGCTTGATAGGTGAGACTACGAAAGCCCAGCTTTGCGAAGCTGCACAAGAACAGTTTGACGCTTTTTGTGCCGTGCCTATTGTGCCGTTGGGACAGCTATATGGCGGTAAGCTTTGTGCGGCGATGGATAGGCAGCACCCAAGAGATTTGTTTGATGTAAAGCTTCTCTTAGATAACGAAGGCTTTACGGATGAGATTAAACGCGGGTTTATTTTTGGGTTGGTTGGCAGTAATCGCCCGACCCATGAAATGCTCAATCCTAATTTACTTGATCAACGAATGGCGTTTGAAAACCAGTTTGAAGGTATGAGCGCAATAGAATTTAGTTACGATGAATATGAAGCCACAAGGCTTCAACTAATCGAAACGATACAGTCCAGTTTAAATGAAAGCGATAAAGCGTTTTTGCTAAGTCTCAATGGCTTAGAGCCAGATTGGTCGATTTATGATTTTCAGGCGTTTCCATCAGTGAAATGGAAGCTCCTGAACTTAGAGAAGTTTAAAACGGAAAAACCAGAAAGCTACCAGCAGCAATTAAGCGAGCTGGGCAAGGTTTTGGCGCAATAATGTATAGCGTGGCGCTTATTCTGTAGAATAGTGCGCTTTTCAGTCCCCCAAGGGGGTAACTTTATAAACAAGTACAAATTTAAGTACAAATTAGGATTTTGAAGGTATGGGTGACAGCAATTATATCAATGAAATCAACAAGAGACGCACTTTTGCTATCATCTCTCACCCAGATGCGGGTAAAACCACGATTACTGAAAAGTTAATCTTGCTGGGGCAGCTGATTCAAGTAGCCGGTACTGTAAAAGGCAAGAAGTCTGATCGTCATGCCACGTCTGATTGGATGGGCATGGAGCAGGAGCGGGGTATTTCGGTTACCTCATCGGTGATGCAGTTTCCTTATAAAGAACGTATCGTTAATTTGCTCGATACTCCTGGGCACGAAGATTTCTCTGAAGATACCTATCGCACTCTGACGGCAGTCGATTCGGCGCTGATGGTGGTTGATGGAGCAAAGGGCGTCGAGGCCAGAACTATAAAATTGATGGATGTATGCCGCTTGCGGGATACCCCGATTCTCAGTTTCGTTAACAAAATGGACCGAGATATTCGTGATCCTATTGACCTGTTAGATGAGATCGAAGCGGTGTTATCTATTAAGGGTGCACCGATCAATTGGCCGATTGGGATGGGTAAGGAGTTTCAGGGCGTTTATAACCTCTATACCGATAATATTCATGTCTTTAAACAAGGCCAGAGTAATGTTATTTCTGACGATGTTCAGATTGCCGGTTTGGCCAGTGATGGTGCTAAGGAGTTGCTCGGGGTTTACTATGATGACTTTGTTGAAGAAGTTGAGTTAGTCCGAGGTGCCAGCCATGAGTTTGACCTCGATGCCTATTTGACGGGTAAGTTAACACCGGTATTTTTTGGTACGGCCTTGTCCAACTTTGGTGTCCGTGAAATGCTTGATGGCTTTGTCGAATGGGCACCAGCACCATTACCGCGGGTAACCAACAGCCGTGAAGTTGCTTCAACAGAAGAGAGTTTCAGCGGCTTTATTTTTAAAATCCAAGCCAATATGGACCCTAAGCACCGCGACCGTATTGCCTTCATGCGCATTTGTTCAGGTAGTTATAGCAAAGGCATGAAAATGCAGCATGTGCGAATTGGCAAGGATGTAAAAATTGCCGATGCAGTAACGTTTAAAGCTGGAGAGCGGTCGGCGGTAGAAGAAGCATTTTCCGGTGATATTATCGGTTTACATAATCATGGGACAATTCAAATCGGTGACACCTTCAGCGAAGGTGAGGATTTAAAATTCACCGGCATCCCGCATTTTGCGCCGGAGATGTTTCGCTTAATCCGTTTAAAAGATCCCTTAAAGGCCAAGGCTTTGAAAAAGGGTTTGCAGCAGTTATCAGAAGAAGGCTCAACCCAGGTATTTATGCCGATCAGCAATTCCAACTTGGTAGTTGGCGCGGTAGGGCAGCTGCAATATGAAGTAGTGGCCTATCGATTAAAAGACGAATACAAAGTTGATGCCCAGTACGAGCCGGTAAATGTCTATACGGCACGTTGGGTTGATTGCGAAGATGACAAGAAGTTTGAAGAATTTAAGAAGAAAGCAGCTGAAAATCTGGCTATTGACGGTGGTGGTCACTTAACTTATTTGGCGCCAACTCGAGTGAATTTACAGTTAATGGAAGACCGTTGGCCACAGGTGAGATTCAGGTCAACCCGAGAGCATTAGCCGATTAGCTTTCGGGCGTACTGAATTTTTAGCGCCGGATTAGCTGAAGTATTGGTAACCAAAATACTGCTTAAGAGGGCCAATGTCAGGCAGAGACCAATGGCATCGGTTAGCCACAATATGAATGTGATTGCCAACGCGGTGATGTTGAGAATTCCAGAGCCTATGTCGTCATCACCGTTTTATTATCTTGGCTTACAGATGTGGTCAAACCCAAATAGCAATTTTTTAATATGGCAAGCTGTTGATGTTAGGGTAGCGCAAGATAGACTAAAAAATAGTGTATGCAGACTAAAAGCAGAGGTAAGTTAATGAAGTTAGGTGTTTTAAAAACCGATGATGTACGTCCTGAGTGGGTTGAAGATTTTGGTGAGTACCCAGATATGTTCGCCGAGTTACTGCGCAAGGTCGAGCCAGCATTGGAGATCATTGTTTATGACGTGCAGTTGGGGGAATACCCACAATCTATTGATGAGGTTGACGGCTATTTAATTACCGGTAGTAAATCCAGTGTTTATGAAGATAAGGCTTGGATTCATCAGTTAATGGATTTTGTGCGCAGCTTGCGTCAACAACGCAAAAAGTTGGTAGGTATTTGTTTTGGTCATCAGATTATTGCTGAAGCTTTAGGCGGTAAAACAGAAAAATCTAACAAAGGCTGGGGCGTCGGTCGCCATACAGTTACGCTCAGCGATAAGGCCGCCGACTTTGGTGAGCAAGGCGAAGATTTTAGCATTCTAGTGAGTCATCAGGATCAAGTGGTTACTCCCGCTGAAGGGGCCGAGGTGCTAGCCAGTAGTGAGTTTTGTAGCATTGCAATGTGCCAGTTGGATAATCATATTTTGAGCTTTCAGGGGCACCCCGAATTTAAACCGGCTTATTCTCAGCAGTTATTAGATTTGCGGCGAGAAGTGTACGGCGTGGAGTTGTTTCAACAAGGGCAGGACTCATTGTCTAAGCCCTTGGACCGTTTACGGGTGGCGCAGTGGATTGTTGATTTTATTTCTCAGTAACAGTTTATCGATGATTGACAGGAGTAACGGCGAGCCTAATGCGACTGGATAAATATCTTGCCTCTGTGACGGATTATTCCCGCTCTGACGCTAAAAAAATGATTAAATCTCGGCGCGTATCTGTGGCTGACATAATTGTCGTCGATCCTCGCAGCGAGATAGATGATGACGCGGTGGTGACCATAGATGAGTTGGTATTGCGCTCGGCTGTCCCTCGTTACTTTATGTTGCATAAGCCTCAGGGTTATATTTCGGCTACCAAAGATCGAACGCATCTGACGGCACTTGAATTGTTAGACGAAGATAACATTGAGCGTCTTCATATTGCTGGCCGCTTAGATATTGACACCACCGGCTTGTTATTAATTACTGACGATGGTAATTGGTCGCATCGAGTAACCTCCCCTAACCGCGATTGTAAAAAAACCTATTGGTTGGAAGCTACCGATCCGATTACTGCTGCTCAAATCGAGCAAATAGAGCAGGGTATAAAATTAGATAATGAAAAGCGACCTACCTTGCCCGCGGCAATGGAGTTAATCGATGAGCATACCGCCCGCTTAACAATTAGCGAAGGTAAATATCATCAGGTTAAAAGAATGCTGGCGGCAGTGGGTAACCATATTGACCTACTACACCGTGAGCGTATTGCTGATATAACGTTGGATGAAGATCTTGCACAGGGTGAATATCGCGCTTTGACACCCGCCGAAGTGGCTTGTATATGAGTGATCCGGCGTTTCAATTATTGCGCTCGCAATTGCAGCAATTAGACACTGATAAGCGCGCATTATGGGTAGTGGATGAGAATATTACAGCGGTGGCTATTCAGTCTCTGCTGGTAATCGCAGTTGAGGGTAATATCACTGCAGTAACTAATCGGTACGACGTATTTAACGCATTAGAGCGAAGTAATTTCACGACGTTATTAAATGATTTTGATTTTAGCCCGCTGGCGGCGGATTCTTTCGATGCGGTATTTTATCGAATTTCAAAAGAAAAGCCGATTGTCCATCATGTCATTAACAATGCTTATGATTTATTGTCTACGGATGGTCATTTATATCTAGCAGGCTGTAAAAAAGAAGGTGTTAAAACTTATGTCGAAAAATCAAAGCACTTATTCGGTGATTGCTTTGATAGACAAAAAGGCGCGGCGGGTGCGCAGTTAGCGAAGTTTAAAAAAACCGATGCCGCAGGCTTAAGCTTAGACGATAAACGCTATACCGAGTCTATCGATATTACTTATCAGGATTTATATTTTTGCAGTAAACCCGGTGTTTATGGTTGGAAAAAAATTGATCAAGGTAGTGAGTTTCTGATTGCGAATTTACCCGCTGTGTTGGCGGATATACCCTTAGCCTCGCCGCCAAAAGTAGTGGATTTAGGCTGCGGCTTTGGATATTTATCGGTGATGGCCAGCCAACTATGTGAAGCAGAGTTTGTCGCCACCGACAACAATATTAGTGCAGTAGAACAGTGCCGGAAAAATTTCACAACTCACTCGGTCAAAGGTGAGGTGATATTAGATGATTGTGCGGCGGGAATTACCGATAAGTTTAACCTATTGTTGTGTAATCCGCCGTTTCATCAAGGGTTTGATGTGGATTCAGCTTTGACCGAAAAGTTTGTAAAGGCGGCGCAACGTTTATTAACGGTCGATGGCAAAGCATTTTTTGTGGTCAACAGTTTTATCCCCTTAGAGAAAAAGGCCAAAGCCTATTTTAACAGCGTTGAGCCGGTGGCTAATAATGGCCGCTTTAAATTACTGCTGATGGCGCATTAGTTTGTCTGCTCGCCGCGAAAGTTTACTCGCTGTTATTGGGTTTCTGCCTTATGTGGTAATTTTGTTTCTCAACGCCTTTGTTGATCTCGGCCACAAAATAATTATTCAAAATATTGTTTTCAAAGTGTATGACGGCAGTTTTCAAGTGGTGCTCACGTCAGTGGTTAACGGTTTAATACTGCTGCCATTTATCCTGTTGTTTAGTCCAGCGGGTTTTTCATCTGACCGATGGCCAAAAAATAAAATTATGCGTCTCTCGGCATGGTGCGCGGTGTTACTAACACTGCTTATAAGCGCTTTTTATTATTTTGGTTGGTTTTGGCAGGCCTTTGCTATGACCTTTTTGCTGGCGGCGCAATCGGCGTTTTATTCGCCGGCTAAATATGGCTACATTAGAGAATTAGTGGGTAAGCCGCGTTTGGCATCGGCAAATGGTGTGGTTCAGGCGACAACGATTATTGCTATTTTGTTAGGCACCTTTGTTTTTTCAGCACTGTTTGAATGGTATTACCAACCTGTCCAGACTGCCTTGCTGCCACAGGTATCTCAGCCCGCGTATATTATCAGTAAGCTGCTGCCCCTGGGGTGTTTGTTGGTGATGCTTAGTGTTGTTGAATTGATTCTCAGTTATCGCTTGCCTCAATTAGAGTCGGCCCGCCCCGAACAGCAGTTTTCACTGATCAATTATTTTACCGGAAGAGATATTGTTGCGGCTGTTAAGCCGCTATTCGCCACCCCTGTTATTCCATTGGCGGTACTGGGGCTAGCGGCGTTTTGGTCGGTGTCGCAGGTGATGTTGGCGGCGTTTCCAGCTTTTATAAAGCAAAGCCTAGCGGAAACAAATACCGTTTATATTCAGGGTGTTATGGCGGTTACGGGGCTTGGTATATTGTGTGGCTCATTACTGAGTGCGCGTTTATTGAAGAAGGCTTCAGAGCAGCAGGCGCTCAGTGTGACGTGGCTACCGTTGCCAGCATTAGCGATAAGTCTGTGTTTATTTTGGTTGCCGCTGTTACCCAATCTCTGGCTACATAGCGCCAACTTTTTTGTCATCGGTTTATTTGGCGGTTTGTATATCGTGCCGCTGAATACGCTTATTCAGTTTTACGGTGAAAGCCGGCATTTAGGTAAAATCTTGGCGGCGAATAATTTATTGCAAAATATCGCCATGCTGAGCTTTTTATTACTGACAGCTCTGTTCGCTTGGCTGGGTATTGGTGTTCAGTATTTGTTGTTATTGATCGCGCTGATTGCACTCTGTGGCTGTGGCTATAGTGCATTGGCAATACGCCGCTTGGGTTGAGTGTTAGCGGATTGTCAGTTACTTTTAATAAGTTACCCTGCTAGTTGGCAAGGGCTTGTTCAATGGCGGTGGTTAATTTTTCAGGCTTGGTGGTTGGGGCGAATCTTTTGATCACTTGGCCATCTTTAGCGATTAAAAATTTAGTGAAATTCCACTTGATCTTTTTGCTACCCAGTAAGCCCGGCGCTTCAGTTTTCAAATGTTGATATAGTGGATGGCTGCTTTCACCATTGACGTCAATCTTGGCATACATCGGGAAACTAACGCCGTAGTTCTTTAAACAAAAACTTTGTATTTCATCGGCATTACCCGGCTCTTGCTGGCCAAATTGATTGCAAGGAAAACCGAGTATTTCTAAGCCCTGCTCATGATAACGCTGATAAAGTTGTTCTAAGCCTTGGTACTGCCGCGTCAGCCCGCATTTGCTAGCGGTATTAACAATCAATAGCACCTTGCCTTTGTAGTCTTCTAATTTGCTGTTGCTACCGTCTAGGGTTGCTGCTGAAAACTGATGGACTGAACGCATAATAGGGCTCCGTTTATCATGTCATTAATTAATAAAAGGGTTAAATATTAATTATATCGCTAGTGGTGTACTGAGTTGCAGGCTCAGATACTGCAGCCGTTTGCGCTGCATTTTGAGGGCATATTCCAATTCTTTAAAGCGCGTGTGCATATTGGTGTGCTCCCAACGTTGTTGTAACTCGCGGGAAAGCTCCTGCGTCGCTTCATTAAATTGATTGCGTTTCTGTTCATACCATTGCTGTCGCAAATCATTCCATTCCGTCATATTGGCAGAAAATTGTTGGTATTCGCAGTCTAAGCAGTCGCGCCATTGGGCGGTCCATTCGCTGGGTGCATTGATAGTTTCAAGTTGCTGTTCAGCGCGTTTGAACTGCATGTCGAGCAAGGCGCGGTGAATTTTAAAATTGGGAATGCGATTAAGCTCTTTGGTAAGCCCTAGCCAAGCACCAGCGCTGATCAGCCATTTAGTCGGGTCAAACTGCCACCAGCGGGCACCGTTGCGATAATCATTTTGAAACAAGTGATGAAAGTTGTGGTAACCCTCGCCGTAAGTAAAGAAGGCGATGATGGTGTTGTCACGTGCACTGTTGCTGTCGGTATAGGGTTGTTTGCCCCAGTAATGCGCCAGCGAATTGATAAAGAAAGTAGTGTGGTGGCTGATCACCAACCGCAATACGCCTACTAATAGCACGCTGCCAATAATGTCTCCCAGCAGCCAGCCGATCAGTAACGGCGGGATAATATTCATACTGATGGCAATAGTGAGATAATTACGATGTTGCCACATTACAATCGGGTCGCGCTGTAAATCACGGGCATTGCTGAAATCTTCTTTATTCGTGTCGTACTCACGCAGCATCCAGCCTATATGAGAGAACCATAGGCCGCGTTTGGCCGAATAAGGGTCAAGTTCAATATTGTCGACATAACGGTGATGGCGACGATGACCGGAACACCAGATCAGCGCACTGTTTTGTAAAGCGGCGGCGCCAAATAAGGCCAATAAAAGTCGTAAGGCAGGGTGCGCTTTATAGGCGTTATGTGACCATAAGCGGTGATAGCCGGCAGTAATGGATAAGCCATTTGCCCACAGAAATAATAGTGCGATGACTATTAGCCCCCAACTATAGCCATGACTAACGCCATACCAGGGTACGGCAGTTAGAGCGATCAACAATGTTGCGCTGAAGATAATCGCTTGCAGCCACAAGAGAGCCGGCTTGTTGCTTGATTTTGATGCACATTTTGCGTTGTTGTCGAGCTTGCTCATTAATAATGCCTACATTTAATGTAGCCTGCATACTAACGAAAAAAGGCAGTTGTTGGTAGTCAGTTGATACTTGTTGGTGATTAATGACGGTAAGGCCGGCATAAAAAAACCCGCTAACTGTGCGGGTTTTCTTTCGGCCCTAAAGCCGGTAATGAGCTAATGTTATTTAGCGGCTTTTCTGCGGCTAACGCCTAAAGCAAGCAAGCC
Source organism: Oceanicoccus sp. (assembly GCA_051277205.1). Classification (GTDB taxonomy): domain Bacteria; phylum Pseudomonadota; class Gammaproteobacteria; order Pseudomonadales; family Dasaniaceae; genus Oceanicoccus. The sequence goes on from JBNMPW010000035.1 coordinate 18,846, forward strand.
AAGACCGAGTAGCGCTATGCTGGCAGGTTCCGGTACGCTGACGCCGGTAACACTGACCTCATCTAAAAAGTTACCAACAGTGCCAGTATCTGGTACTACTGAGGTGAACATTAATGTGGTAGTACTGCCGTCACCAGTAAACATTCCATCGAAAACTGACCAACCTTGTGTCGTATGATCATCCATTGTTTTGTCGAAGAAGGTCATGCCGCTAGACGACGCTAGTGAAAAGGTGAATTCTTCTAAAGATGGGTCATCAGAGGTGTTATTGGAGCGACGTGCACGATAAGCAAAGCTGACGCTATACTCGACGTTTAATACTGTTTCAAATTCTTGGTAGATTGAAAACACATTGCCGGTATTAGGGTGTGAGTTCAATTCGCCGTGTTGGTCAGAGCCGTTGTAAGAATCAACCCCTGAAAAGCCTGATTGCCAAACCTCAATACGGCTACCTTCCCAACCAGGGGCGCTGTCTTGAACGTGGGTCCAGCCGCTGCCGATGTCAGGTGCTTCAAAGCCGCCGTTGTTAATAAGGTTTGCTTGGCTGGCGCTTGCGAGGCCAAACAAAACAGCTGCTGATATGATTGATGTAGTTTTCATGATATTAATATTCCATAAATGAATATGAGGTAGTTGTAATATAACAAAGCAATTACCATGCCAATAATTTATATCATTGATTTATAAGGACTATTTCATGGGCGAGGTGAAAGTGATTTATTTATTTGTAAGTAAAATCGACGTTTTTTGCTTGCGCCGCCATAAGCCCCTTAGCGCCAGCTTAGGCTAAGGTGCTTTGCCGGTGACGATAGCGCGCCTTGGCGCGGGGTGGCCTTCGATGGATTGACTGGCGTCATCAGGATTAAGAAATTGCGCCAATGAATGGAACGTCATCCACTCGGTACTGCGCTGTTCATCGGTGCTGGTGGTGGTTACATCCAGCAGCTTAATATCTTTAAAACCGGCTTTTTTCATCCAGCTTTCTAGGGTGGCACAGCTGGGTAAAAACCAGACATTGCCCATCTTGGCATAGCGCCCTTCGGGTACTAACACATCACCTAAATTGCCATCGATAACCAGTGTTTCTAATACCAGTTCACCGCCGCTGATCAAGCTGTCGCGTAATTCTATCAGGTGGTCAAAGGGGGAGCGGCGATGATAAAGCACGCCCATGGAAAACACCGTATCGAAAAAGCGCAGTTTTTCAGGTAAGTGCTCAATGCCCATCGGCAACACTGTTACAAGGTGGTCTTGAATGTATTTTTGCAGGCTAAAAAACTGCACGATAAATAAAGGAGTTGGGTCTATACCAATCACCAGTTCGGCGCCGGCACCGCGCATGCGCCAGCAGTGATAGCCACTGCCACAACCAATATCCAATACCTTGCGACCTTCGAGTGGTTCTATATGTTGGGCAAGCCGGTCCCATTTCCAATCGGAGTGCCATTCGGTATCAATGCCGACGCCGAAGATGTTAAAAGGGCCTTTACGCCAAGGGTGTAAGCCTTGCAGTTGCTCTCGCAGTGCAAATTGTTGTGGCTCACTCAATTCAGCTGTGGCGTTAACTGTGATGGCGGCCTTGTTAAGGTCGAAGCTGGCGGTTGTTATATCAGGTAATTGCGCTAGCGCTTTCTTCCAGCGGGGCAAGTCGCCATAGCGTTGCTCATTTAACCCCAACTCAATGCTCGCGGGTAATTGATCCAGCCATTCGCTAATCCGCGCTGGCAGGTCGGGAAGTTGTTTAAATTTTTGTAGAAAGGGTAGGTAATCAATCATTATTTAATAGCGACCATGGAGGCAAAGTTAAAACATTGGAACCAAACATCGACGCTGCTGAAGCCCGTCTTCTTTAAGCGTTGCTGATGCGCTGGCAGGGTTTCGGGCAGCATTACTTTTTCGATGGCGCTGCGCTTTTGGCTGATTTCCATATCGCTGTAGCCGTTTGCGCGTTTGAAACTATGATGAAGGTCGGTGTTTAAATTCTGCAAATGCTGGTCATCGAATTTAATTTTCTCTGACAAAATCAGTATGCCGCCGGGGTTCATGCCCTGATAGATGGCCTCCAATAAAGATTGGCGCTGATCGGGTGGAATGAATTGCAGAGTAAAATTCATCACTACCACGGAGGCATTACTGACAGGGGTGTCGCAAATGTCGGCTTGCAGTAATTCTACCGGTGTGTTGCTGTTATCTTCGGCTAGTATTTCGCGGCAGCGTTGTTGCATCGCGCTGGAATTATCAACCGCAACAATAGTGCATTGTCGGTCATCGAGTTGTTGACGCATTGATAGCGTAGAGGCGCCCAGCGAGCTGCCGAGATCATAGCAGCGACTGTTAGTCGTCGCATAACGCTCAGCCAACACGCCGGTCATGGCGATGATTGTGCTGTAGCCGGGTATAGATCGTTGAATCATGTCTGGAAAAACTTGCACCACTTTTTCATCAAAGCTGAAGTTGGCAATGCTCGCTAGTGGCTGCGAGTAGATGGCGTCTTTGTTGTTGTCTATGTCGTTAGAGTGGGTCATGGTGTTTACAACGTGGCCGAGTACGTTTTCGCTAGCAGTTGATCGGGCGTAGGATTCTAGCATATCTGTTGTTTGGTGACTTACCCCACTTATTGTTCCTGTGCTAATCATTGCCTCGGCTACTAAGTCGTGGCAACCTAGCGCGATGACAGCTCAAAACCCCTTGTTGACACCCATTCTTTCGATTTTGCGAACTGCGGAACAGGCCTACAGTGAGCATCAATTGATAGGCTTATTGACGGAGTCATTGCAGGCCTTACCGGAGCCGCCGCCCTCAAAAACTTTAGCGTTGTTTCAGACCCACTTTCTGGTGATGAATGCGCTTTATCAATTACAACAAAGCTTTGCAGAGGGCGGTTTTTATCTGTTGGTGTCACCGTTAAAAATAGTATT
>JBNMPW010000036.1:0-21501 GCA_051277205.1 Oceanicoccus sp.
CTTTAGTGAAATAGACATTATTTTGGCTGAAGTGGTCGATTTTGATAGTTTCTCTCGCGGTGTAATGGGCCCCTATGCCAGCAAGGCAATGTATATGCAGTTGGCCACTGCCGACGAGAAGAAAGACTTTAAAGCACGTATGACGCGTTTCAGCAGTACTTTCCGAGATGGATTGGTGCAAACCTATGCTAAGGGTTTGCTGGCTTTTAATGGCAATAGAATTGACGTGTTACCGGCCACCGCTGAACGCACTGAAGGTGCCAGTGTTGGTGTTACCCAACATATCTATGGCGAAGCTGAAAAGCGCTATGAAGTGCAGTATACAATGCGCAAAAACTCGGCTGGCGAATGGAAGTTGCGTAACGTCACTATCGAGGCGATAAATCTCGGCAAGGTCTACCAAGGCCAATTCAGCTCAGCGGTCAAATTATACCAAGGTGATATTGATAAAGTAATCGACAATTGGTCGGTTGATCCCTCCGCTAGTGAACCGGAAGCAGGGGCCGGTTAAGTTCGCTATTGGCCGCTAATTTACGTACAATCCCCGCCTTTTCGACACGTTGTTACGGGGTCTTCTCGGACGGCTGTTTTTTCTTCACTATCTGCTAATCTGTTAATAGTCTGGCGAATAGTTTTACGCCAGCGCTATGGAGCTTTTTATGGAACCCGAACAGGTCAAACAACTTTTATTATCTCATTTACCCGACTGTGATATTGAGGTCGTCAGTAATGGTGGTCACTTTGAAATTACCGTGGTGGGTGATGTTTTTGAGGGCTTGAATGCGGTTAAAAAACAGCAAGTGGTATATGCAGGCTTAAACCCGCAGATTGCCGATGGCAGTATCCATGCAGTCAATATGAAAACATTTACGCGCAGTGAGTGGCAGCAGGCAGGTAACGTTTAATGGATAAGCTCTTAATAATTGGTGGTGCCCGTCTCGACGGAGAAATCCGCATTTCAGGCTCAAAAAACTCAGCCCTACCAATTTTGGCGGCTACTTTGTTATGCAGCGAGCCTATCACTATTCGCAATTTACCGCATTTGCACGACGTTACTACCATGATCGCTTTGCTGCGTTGTATGGGTGTTGATGTGGTGGTTGATGAGCGCTTAGGCGTAGAAATTAACGCGACCACTATCGATAAATTGACGGCACCTTATGAACTGGTTAAAACCATGCGTGCCTCTATTTTGGTGCTGGGTCCGATGCTAGCTCATTTTGGTGAAGCCAACGTATCCTTTCCCGGTGGTTGTGCCATCGGTAGCCGGCCGGTAGATTTGCATTTACGCGGATTGGAAGCACTGGGTGCGACTATCGTTGTTGATGACGGTTATATTCGTGCCACGGTTGATGGTCGACTTAAGGGTGCACACATCTTTTTAGATACAGTGACTGTTGGCGGTACTGAAAATATTTTGATGGCGGCAGTGTTAGCTGAAGGAACCACCATTATTGAGAACGCCGCGCGGGAGCCAGAAGTCGTTGATTTGGCCGATTGCTTGAATGCTATGGGCGCTAAAGTTACAGGCCAAGGTACGCCAACATTGACTATTGAAGGTGTCGAACGTTTATATGGTTGTGAGTATTCGGTGATGCCTGATCGCATTGAAACCGGTACTTATTTAGTGGCGGCTGCGGCAACCGGAGGTCATGTCAAATTGAAAGATACCCGTTCCGATATACTGGAGGCGGTAATACTTAAGCTAGAAGAGGCGGGTGCCGAAATTACTGTCGGTGAAGATTGGATTGAGCTGGATATGGGCGGTCGCCGTCCGAAAGCGGTGAGTATTAAAACGGCACCTTATCCGGCGTTTCCAACCGATATGCAGGCTCAGTTTACTGCTATGAATGCCATCGCCGAAGGTATCTCTAGGGTTACTGAAACGGTGTTTGAAAATCGCCTTAATCAAACGCAAGAAATGAATCGCATGGGCGCTAACATTTCTATTGAAGGCAATACCGCGATCATTACCGGCATGGAAAAATTACAAGCGGCACCGGTTATGGCTTCTGATCTACGTGCTTCTGCCAGCTTGGTTATTGCTGGTTTAGTGGCATCAGGTGATACGGTAATCGATCGTATTTACCACATTGACCGCGGCTATGAATGTATCGAAGAAAAATTACAATCTTTGGGCGCGAATATACGTCGCTTGCCTAACTAACCTGATATTTGATTGTTTATTATGGATCAACAAATCGTTATTGCCTTAACTAAAGGCCGAATCTTAACAGAAACCTTGCCGCTGTTTGCCGCCGCTGGTATCGAGCCCTGTGAAGATATTAGCAAAAGTCGCAAACTAATCTTTGACACCAGTCAGCCCGATGTACGCTTATTAGTTATTCGCGGTTCCGACGTGCCCACCTATGTGCAGCACGGTGCTGCTGATATGGGCGTGTCTGGTAAAGACATGTTGATGGAGACGGGTGGTGCTGATTTGTATGAGCCACTGGATTTAAATATTTCTAAATGTAGACTAATGACAGCGGCCATGGTGGGTAAGAGTTTACCTCAGGGTCGCGTGCGTATCGCCACTAAGTTTACCAATATCGCCAAGCAATATTGCGCCGAGCAAAGTATCCAAGCGGATATTATTAAGCTTTATGGGGCAATGGAGTTAGCGCCAATTATGGACTTGGCCGATATGATCGTTGATATCGTCGATACCGGTAATACCTTAAAAGCCAATGGTATGGAACCCCGCGATCTGATCGCTGATATTAGTTCGCGCTTAGTGGTTAATCGCGCCGCAATGAAACGTAAATACCAGCGTATCCAGCAAATTATTGATAGTTTGCGCACGGCAGTAGCGGTGGCGGATTAATGTCGCAAGTGACTCTATCTACAGCTCTTTCAATCACTAAGTTAGATGCTAATCAAACAGATTTTGAGCAGCGCTTAGATAAACTACTGGCTTGGGAAAACGTCGCCGATAACAATGTTTCAGCGGTGGTTGATGAAGTTATCAATGCGATAAAAGCCAAAGGTGATGAGGCTTTATTAGCCTTCAATAACCGTTTTGATCGCATGCAGGCCAGTTCTGTGGCTAGCTTAGAATTAACGACTGAGCAATTACAGCAGGCATTAGCGGCAGTGTCTGATGAGCAGCGCGCCGCATTAGAAACAGCTGCTGAGCGTATTCGCAACTATCACGTACATCAGCTTCAGGAGTCTTGGTCCTACACCGAGGCTGACGGCACGGTGCTGGGGCAAAAAATTACCGGTCTAGAAAGAGTGGGTGTTTATGTGCCTGGTGGTAAGGCGGCCTATCCGTCTACCGTATTGATGGATGTTATTCCTGCCAAAGTCGCCGGTGTTGAAGAAATTATTATGACCACGCCGACTCCTGACGGTGAGATCAATACCATTGTATTGGCGGCGGCGGCGATTGCCGGTGTCGACCGAGTGTTCACCATTGGCGGGGCACAAGCAATTGCCGCGTTAGCTTATGGTACAGAAACCATTCCCCGGGTTGATAAAATTGTTGGCCCCGGTAATATTTATGTGGCGGCCGCAAAGCGACAAGTTTTTGGTCAAGTCGGTTTGGATATGATTGCCGGACCCTCAGAGATTTTAGTGATCTGTGATGGTCAGACTGATCCCGATTGGATTGCTATGGATCTTTTTTCACAGGCCGAACACGATGAAAATGCGCAGTCTATTTTATTATGTCCGGATGCTGATTTTATTGCTCAAGTGGAGCGTAGTATTGAAACGCTATTGCCGACATTAGAGCGTAAAGACATTGTTACCGAGTCGTTGAATAACCGTGCGGCGTTGATTAAAGTCGCTGATTTAACGCAAGCGGTAGCGGTTTGTAATCGTATTGCGCCTGAGCATCTAGAGCTTTCTGTTGCTGAGCCAGAAAAATTATTGCCACAGATAAAACATGCGGGCGCTATTTTCATGGGTCGTTATACCTCAGAAGCAGTGGGCGATTATTGTGCTGGCCCTAATCATGTTTTACCGACTTCCGGCACCGTACGTTTTTCTTCGCCATTAGGGGTTTATGATTTTCAAAAGCGTAGCTCGATTATCCACTGTTCAAAACAGGGTGCGTCAGAGTTGGGTAAGATAGCGTCGGTGTTAGCGCGTAGCGAATCCTTGACGGCTCATGCGCGAGCTGCGGAATACCGCATTATTGATGCTGAGAAAAAGCTTGATTAGCTTTTAATATCCGAGCGGCTGCCGACAACGGCATTTATATTAAGCCGCTCGCCATTGCGAACCACTTCAATCGCCACTGTATCCCCTGGTCGAGTAGCGGCCACAAAATTCATCCCCGCATGGCCGTCGCCAACCGGTTGGCCGTTGATCGAGATAATAATGTCACCGCCTTTAAGTCCGCTTTTATCGGCCGGTCCGTCGCGGTAAGTACCGGTGATAATAACGCCGTTGTTCAGCGGCAGTTGAAACGACTCGGCCATCGCCGTAGGTATCGCCTGTACTTCAATACCCAGCCAGCCACGAATTACCTTACCGTACTGAATAATGTCGGTCATGATGCGCAGTGCTAAATCTGATGGCGTCGCCAGTCCGATACCTTGCGAACCACCGGTTTTGGTATAAATGGCAGTATTGATGCCGAGTAACCTACCTTGTGCGTCGACCAAGGCTCCCCCGGAATTACCTGGATTAATTGCGGCGTCGGTCTGGATAAAATTCTCATAGGTGCTCAGCCGAAGACCGTAGCGGCCAGTGGCGCTGATAATGCCCTGAGTGACAGTTTGGCCGAAGCCATAAGGGTTGCCAATAGCTAACACCACGTCGCCGACCATGGCCTGTGAAGGGTCGCCAATAGCTATCGTCTCTAGGTTATCAAGATCGATTTTTAATACCGCCAAATCGGAGTCAGGGTCAGTGCCAATGACTGAGGCTAAGGCTTCTCGTCCGTCTTGCAATAGCACTAATATCTCATCGGCACCGCTGATAACATGGTTGTTGGTGAGTAAATAGCCTTGCGGGTTGATAATCACCCCAGAGCCCAAGCTGCGTTGAACGCGCTCTTGTTGTCGAGCGCTCTGGTCGCCGCCATCTTGGCCGCTGTTTTTACGGTTAAAAAAGTAGCGAAAAAACGGATCGTTATATTGCGACGGCAGTTTTTGTTTAATAGTCTTGCTGGTGTAGATATTAACGACTGCGGGCGCGGCTTGTTGCACGGCGGTAGCATAGGAGTATGGTGCACCGGCCATGGTTGGCGGATTAATCTGTTGGCTTTGATCGAGCTCATTGACGCCATTAAACAGCGTGGGGAAGTGATCAAGGATAATGATTGCTGCTAGCAAGCCGCAAACTAATGGCCATCGCAAAAATTGAATTAGTGCATTCATCGTATTATTTAAGCTTTAGTATTAATGGTGTAGCCTATCACTGAATGTCGGTGCTGACAGTAATTGTTTCAGCCGGTGAATAACACGAGAATAGATATGACAGTAGCAATAAAAGACCTATTGACCTGCAGTAATGCTTTACTTAAGCCGGAGGCGTTTAAGGATTATTGTCCCAATGGCCTACAAGTGCAGGGGCGCGACAGCGTGCAGCGTATTGTTAGTGGTGTAACGGCGAGTCAGGCCTTAATTGACCGCGCCATAGAATTAGAGGCTGATGTGCTGTTGGTGCATCATGGTTTTTTTTGGAATGGCGAAAATCCGGTGATCTGTGGTATGAAATATCGGCGCATCAAGGCGCTGATAGATAATGGCATTAATCTGCTGGCCTATCACTTGCCGTTGGATGCGCATCCAAGCTTGGGTAATAACGTGCGTTTGGCGAGTTTGTTGGATATTGAAATCACGGGCGGCATGGAGCCAGAAAATCCGTTGTCAGTTGGCAATGTCGGCCGCTTGGTGCAACCGATGTCGGCGCAAGATTTCTGTCTGCAGGTTGAAACTGTTCTCGGTCGTAAGCCGCTGTTGATCAATGGGGGTGATCACCCGATCGAAACTATTGCTTGGTGTACTGGCTCGGCGCAAAATTATATCGCTCAGGCAGCGGCGTTGGGGGTGGATGCCTATTTATCTGGCGAGATTTCTGAGCCTACAGTGCACGAAGCGCGCGAGCATGGTTTACATTATATTGCGGCGGGCCATCATGCGACTGAGCGCTATGGGGTGCAGGCTTTAGGTGAGTACTTAGCCGCAGAATTGCAGCTGGATCATCAGTTTGTTGATATCGACAATCCAGTTTAAAGAGTTGCCCGCTAGGAGGGCGCTTGGTTTACAGCAAGGGTCCGCTATAAGGCGCCTACATACGGTCTTCTGAGGCGATAATAACATCCAGTTGTTCTTGGCGTTTTTCTTTATCGAGGCCAAATTCTTCATTCAGCATGCCGGTCTGATTGGGGGCTGTTTTCGGCGCGTAGTCCAGTGGTGGCATTATGTCAGCGGCCAAATCAAGTTCGCTATTGGTGGCGTTGGTAGAGGTGCTGTCATCAGCAAGGGTTTTCAGAGAGTCACTGACATGGTCGCCAGCCAGTTGCTGGGCACCTTTGGCTAAGTGGTTGTGTACATTGCGGTAACTGCTGGTTAATTGGTTTAACAGGTCGGCGGTTTCGACAAAGTGCTCAGATACTTCGTGTTGATAATTTTCTTGTTGCTCTTGCATCTCGGTGAGATGAGTTTCAAGTTGGCGTTGTGATGTTTGCGACGGCGCTAAGCGTTGGGCAATGACAAAGCCTATAGCGAGACCAATAATGGTGGCGGCAAGGCCAACGGTAAGCAATAATTCTAGAGAGTACACTAATTTAAATCCTTGTCGCTGATAAGTCATGTTGATGATATTGACCCTATTATAGCGCCAACATTGCGAACACCAAAAGCTTTTCTAAAACTGAACTCGATCAGCGGAGAAATTGCCTATTGGCTTGGATCTCGGTAAAATTGCTTCTGCCTCAACCTCAAGTATTATCCCATTAACCGCAGTAATCGTACCATGACACCGACAGAACGTTACCAAGCTGATTTGCAGCGCGATGATTTTTCTCATGATCCTGCTCAGCAACAAGCTGTTGCCTATTTGCAGGATTTATATGATCGCCTGTTGCAAGCAGAGTCCGCTGGCAGTAAAGATGGCCTTTGGCAGCGTCTGAAAGCCGGTTTTAGCAAAGAGCCAGAAACCAAAGCGCCCATAAAAGGCTTGTATTTTTGGGGTGGTGTGGGTCGCGGCAAAACCTATTTGATGGATGCTTTTTACGACGCGCTGCCAATCGAGCAAAAAATGCGCTGCCATTTCCATCGTTTTATGCAGCGAGTTCATCAGGAGTTACGGCAGTTAGAAGGAGAGAAAAACCCGCTTATGCTGATTGCCGATACACTGGCCGCGGAGGCGAAGGTAATCTGCTTTGATGAGTTTTTTGTTTCTGATATCACCGATGCAATGATTTTAGGTGGATTGTTTGAGCAGCTATTTGGTCGCGGTGTTACGTTGGTGGCCACCTCCAATATTGTGCCCGATGGACTTTACAGGAATGGTTTGCAGCGTAGCCGTTTTTTGCCGGCGATCGCGTTGATTAATGAGCATACCGAGGTTGTTAATGTTGATGGTGGTGTCGATTATCGCTTGCGTGCGCTGGAGCAGGCGGAGCTGTATCACTCGCCTTTAGATCAACAGGCCGATGAGAGTTTACGCCAGTCTTTTGAGAGTCTTAATCCGGATGAGCAGCATCTTCAGCACAATAAACCGCTAGAGATAGAGGGGCGACCGATTATGGCTCGCTGCGTATCTGATGATGTGGTGTGGTTTGATTTTAAAACGCTGTGCGATGGCCCGCGTAGTCAAAATGACTATATCGAGCTGGCTAGGGAGTTTCATGCGGTATTGATTAGCGATGTGCCGCAGATGTCGGTCAACACTGATGACCTGGCCAGGCGCTTTATCAACTTAGTGGACGAGTTTTATGACCGCAATGTGAAGCTGGTGTTATCGGCTGAGGTTCCCTTGGAGCAACTGTATTTGGGCGGCAAGCTTAACTTTGAATTTGAGCGCACCCAAAGTCGCTTATTGGAGATGCAATCTCACGACTATTTGGCCAAGGGACATAAGCCCTGAATTGTTTTAGACTTAATGCTCCGAAGTGACTGAAATAACTGCAAAAACTACTGTTTAAGACCTATTAGTCCTTGAAAATCAGCCCTTAGTTCTGTACAATCCGCGCTCTTCGTTAATCCGGGTCCCTGCTCTAAAGCTAGTAGCACCCCTCAATAGGTTGAGGCAGTAAGATGAAAACCTTCAGTGCAAAAGCGGATTCTGTAAAGCGAGATTGGTTCTTGGTTGATGCCGATGGCAAAACCCTGGGTCGTCTGGCAACAGAAATCGCACATCGCTTGCGTGGCAAGCATAAAGCGGAATATACACCGCACGTTGATACAGGCGATTATATCGTCGTTGTTAATGCCGAGAAGCTTGTCGTAACGGGCAATAAGGCAAAAGACAAAATGTATTATCACCACACAGGTTATGTAGGTAACCTGAAGTCCATTAGCTTTGAGAAGTTGATCGAGAAAGCGCCTGAGCGTGTTCTCGAAAAAGCCGTCAAAGGCATGATGCCCCACAATCCATTGGGTCGCACTATGCTTAAGAAGCTGAAAGTCTACGCTGGTGGAGAACACCCCCACACAGCTCAGCTACCTCAACCACTCAATATTTAACGGACGGATTTATGTCAGCTACTCATTACTACGGTACCGGCCGTCGCAAAACGTCAACTGCGCGGGTATTCCTGAAATCAGGTTCTGGTGCAATCACTATCAATAAACGCACAATCGATCAATATTTCGGCCGTGAAGTGGCGCGAATGATTGTTCGTCAACCACTTGAATTGGTTGAATTGGCTGAAAAGTTTGACGTAAACATTACTGTTGCCGGTGGCGGCAGTTTTGGTCAAGCCGGAGCTATCCGCCATGGGATTACCCGTGCGTTGATGGAATATGACGAAACTTTACGTGGCGCATTACGTGCAGAGGGTTATGTAACCCGTGACTCGCGTGAAGTTGAGCGTAAGAAAGTTGGTCTGCGTAAAGCACGTAAGAAGCCACAATTCTCGAAACGTTAATTGTTGGCGTGCTTCTGTCTATGACAGTGCAAAAGCTCCTTGGCGCTTAAAGCCGCTAAAAACGCCCATGATTGTTTCAGTCTGGGCGTTTTTTTATGGCTACCGGTGCCGCAAGCTAGGTATCTGATGCCAGCGCCACTGAATTCCACTTAATATCTTGAAGCCCTTGAAATTTCTAGGGTTAATCCTTGTAAGCAGAGGCCAACTTCTTTACTATTTGGCGCATTTTAAAGCATCAGCTTCGGCGTTTGCGATCAATAGGTCTGCTGCGGTGACTTTTGTGCTTGCAGCAACCAGAGAATTTTATGTTTGTTAGGGGGTTACGTCATGAGTAATGACGGTGTAAATACAACACGACGCCGCTTTTTGACTGCAGCTACTTCGGTAGTGGGAGCAGCAGGAGTAGTGGGGATTGCGGTACCTTTTGTGGGGTCTTGGAACCCCAGTGCCAAGGCGAAAGCCGCCGGTGCGCCGGTTAAGTTCGACGCAGGTCGACTTGAACCCGGTGAAATGAAAGTGGTTGAGTGGCGTGGTAAGCCGGTATATGTGGTACGCCGCAGTGCTGAAACCTTAGCCCAGTTGACTGAGGTTGAAGGCTCATTGAAAGACCCTGAGTCGGCCGCGGCGGATCAGCCCGCTTATATTTCAGGCAAAGAGCGCGCGATTAACCCAGAGTATTTGGTGCTGGTTGGGCTTTGTACTCACCTGGGTTGTGCTCCCAAATATCGTCCTGAAGTGGGCACTGTGCCTACCAGTGATGGTAGTGAGTGGATTGGCGGTTTCTTCTGCCCATGCCATGGTTCCATGTTTGATTTGTCTGGCCGCGTATATAAAGGCGTTCCGGCTTCAGACAATCTTGTGGTGCCCCCTTATTCTTATGAAAGCGACACTGTCATGGTGATCGGCGTGGATCAGGAGACAACTTAATGATCAATATGTTAGTAGGATTGAGAGATTGGGTTGACGACCGTCTGCCAATTATTCGCACGTGGAACACCCACATGGGTGCTTATTATGCGCCTAAAAACTTCAACTTTTGGTATTTCTTTGGTGTTTTGGCACTGATAGTACTGATCAATCAGCTGCTGACCGGTATCTGGCTTACTATGAGCTATAACCCCAGCGCCGAAGGAGCTTTTGCGTCTGTCGAATACATTATGCGTGATGTGGATTACGGCTGGATGATTCGCTATATGCACTCTACTGGTGCCTCGGCTTTCTTCTTTGTGGTCTATCTGCATATGTTCCGTGCTCTTCTATACGGTTCATATAAGAAGCCTCGCGAGCTGATTTGGCTGTTTGGTATGTTGATCTTTGTCGCGCTGATGGCGGAAGCTTTCGTCGGCTATGTACTGCCATGGGGTCAAATGTCCTACTGGGGTGCGCAAGTTATTATTTCGCTGTTCAGTGCCATTCCCATTATTGGTGAGTCAATCGTTGAATGGATTCGCGGTGACTTTTTGATCTCCGGCATTACCTTAAACCGTTTCTTTGCTTTGCATGTAGTGGCGCTGCCAATCATCTTGATTGCGCTGGTTGTACTGCACTTATTGGCATTACACGAAGTGGGTTCAAACAACCCCGATGGTGTTGATATCAAAAAGTATAAAGACGACAAAGGCGTTCCTCTAGACGGCATTGCATTCCACCCTTATTACACCGTGCATGATTTACAAGGGATTGCGGTATTCTTATTTGCCTTCGCATCGGTAATGTTTTTTGCTCCTGAGATGTACGGCTACTTTATCGAGAAGCCGAACTTTGAAATCGCTAACTCATTGAAGACACCTGAGCATATTGCGCCAGTATGGTACTTCACGCCGTTCTATTCAGTGCTGCGTGCGGTGCCTGATAAGTTGCTGGGCTTTATCGCCTTTGCAGCGTCAGTTGCCATTTTGTTCTTGTTGCCGTGGTTGGATCGCAGTCCGGTTAAATCGATTCGCTATCGCGGTTTGGGCACTAAAATTTCGCTGGTGGTATTTACTTCGTCGTTTATTATTCTCGGTGTATTAGGTGTTAAAGCACCGACCCCAGAACGGACTATATTGGCACAAATTTGTACCGTTATTTACTTTGGCTTCTTCATATTTATGCCGGTGTGGACAACGTTGGAAAAAACCAAGCCAGTACCAGAGCGTACTACTGACAATGGCGGCATGGGTTTTTGGGCCTCGGTTGGTTCACTGATCTTAATCTTAGGTCTAGCGATAGTACCGTTGAAAGCGGTCGGCGCTTCTGATAATGAGTGCGGTACTATGGAGCATTGTGATGAAATTGACGTCGATGCGAATAATCTTCCGTCACTGCAAAACGGCGCTCAGTTGTACATGAACTATTGCATGGCTTGCCATTCAATGCAGTATGCTCGCTATGAACGTACCGCTGTAGATATTGGCGTGCCGTTGGAATTGTTTGAAGCCAATTTGAAATTTGAAGGCATGTCGGGCAAGATAGCCGGTTCTAATAAAATCGGTGACCTGATGGAAAACTCGATGCCTGAAGCGATGGCAAAAAAGTGGTTCGGTGCGCCACCGCCTGATTTAACATTAGTGGCGCGCGCCAGAGGTGATAATTGGTTATACACCTACTTGCGTACCTTCTATGTTGATCCTAGCCGCCCTTATGGAGTTAACAATAGAGTATTCAAAGATGTGGGTATGCCCCATGTGCTATTGGAGTTGCAAGGCCTCACCGAGTGCGCGCCTGGCCCGTCGAAGGCGGCCAATGGTGGCACTAAACGTGATCCGCTCACCAGCGAAGAAGTGTTATACGATGCTGACGGTATTGCCTTGAACCCTTGTGGGCGTTTGGCTGTAGTACAAGAAGGCGCGTTAAGCCCAGCAGAGTATGACGAAGCGATCTACGATTTGGTTAACTTTTTAGCGTACGTTGCGGAGCCGATTAAAGAAGATCGTAAGCGCATAGGTATATATGTATTGTTGTTTATTTCATTGTTCTTTGTCTTTGCCTATTTGCTGAATCGCGAATACTGGAAAGACGTACACTAAGAAATAAACAGACCAAAGCATAGGCGGGCATTTGCCCGCCTTTGCTATTTATAGAGAAACAGAGGATATCCACATGGGTGTTGTAGCTAAACGTTCTTCAATGACATTTTTTTCTGACGGTAATAGCCATTACAGTCACCGTGTACGTATCGTGTTGGCCGAAAAAGGTGTTACCGTCGATATCATCGAAGCGGACGCCAATAATATTCCAGTAGAGCTGGCGGATATGAACCCGTATAACAGCTTACCTACATTGTTAGATCGTGACTTGGTGTTGTATGAATCAAAAGTAATGATGGAATACTTGGATGAGCGTTTTCCGCATCCACCTTTGTTGCCAGTGTACCCAGTAGCACGTGGTTCAAGCCGTCAGTTTATCTATCGCATCGAGCGTGACTGGTGTGTACTGATCGACGCTATTTTGGCCGGTACCGGCAACGCCAAGACCTTAGAGAAACAACGTAAAGAATTACGCGAAGAGTTAATTTCAATTGCGCCGATTTTTTCTGAAAAACCTTATTTCATGTCTGAAGAGTTCACTTTGGTTGATTGCTGTATGGCCCCTATTTTGTGGCGTTTACCGCAGCTGGGTATTGAGTTACCAAACACCAAGCAAACCAAACCATTATTAGCGTATATGGAAACATTGTTTGAGCGTGAATCATTTCAGGCGAGTTTATCTGAACAAGAACGAGATATACGCGGCGCTCATCTAGTATAAGCTGAGGTTACAAAAGGGATGATTTATCATCTCTTTTCACGTTGGCGGTAGGTAGGTATTCTAATGACCATGACATCAAGCCGCCCCTATATTGTTAGGGCACTCTACGAATGGATTCTAGAGAATGACTGCACGCCTCATGTGTTGGTTAATGCTATGGCTGATCATGTCGAAGTCCCCCAGCAATACGTCAAAAACGGCCAAATCGTTTTGAATGTATCGCCGAGCGCGGTGATGGATTTATTATTGACCAATGAAATGGTGCAGTTCAGTGGTCGCTTTGGTGGCGTGTCGATGGATATCTTTGTGCCGATGTCCGCAGTAATGGGTATCTACGCACGAGAAAATGGTCAGGGCATGATATTTGATCTGGATGAGCCTGATGCACCACCCCCAAGTCCCGATGGCGTTGCTACTGGCGATGGCCCGAAACTAGTCAAAAAAGAGAAGGGCCCAGAAAAAAAGAAACCGGGGCTTAGAGTCGTCAAATAGCCGCTAGTTCTATTGCTCCCCCTTGTTTGGGATATATTCAAAAATCCGTACGACCTTTTGCACACCGCCGGTTTTTCTGGCGGATTCTGCTACTCGATCACCTTCTTCTTTGGTGACAATACCGAGTATATACACCACCCCATTTTCAGTGACCACTTTGATACGGTTGGCCTCTATGCTGCTGTCTGCCAGCAATTTAGATTTGACTTTAGTGGTGATCCAGGAATCATTAGATCGTGCCACCATGGAGCTGTTACCGGCGATCATGAGTTCGTTATGTACACGGCGCACGTTGTGTATGTTGGCCACGGTTTCGGCTGCGAGTTGCCGGTTTTTTTGATCGTTAACCTGACCGGTCAATAACACCACGCGGTTAAAGCTCACCACCACGATATGTGATTGTGCTAACTCGGGTGCGGCTTTATCGATATTTACCAAGGCGGTGGTTTCAATGATTTCATCATCGATAAATGAGCCGGTAGTACGCTTATCATTTTTAGTTTCCAGTGGGTCAGGGTTGGTTGCGGAAATAAATGAACTACAGGCTTGAAGGTAAATAATAACAATGCTGAGTAGGCTGATGCGGATGATATTGTTCACGGTGGCTAATGACTCCCGAATAACTGTTGGTCAATTAAGGCTGAAATATAATTAACAATCTGTAGCTGCACTTCGGCAACCCGTGGCTGACTGTCTGAAGCTATGACAATCTCTTTGTCCTCAGGTTGCAATAGAGCAGAATAATCATTGTTTTTTTGATCGCTGAGGCAGACCACGATCATATCCTTATCGTGGGCGGCTTTAATGGCTTGCAGGGTGGTGCCTGAATGGCCGCCATTAGAAATAATGAAGAGTAGATCGCCACTTTGGCCAAGGGCGCGGATTTGGCTTGCGAAAATATTTTTAAAGCTGCTGTCGGCGGTTAATGCCATTAGGGTATTGGCATCGGCGCTGAGATTAATGGCCGGCAGATTGGGGCGTTCATAGTCAAAGCGGTTGATCAGCTGCGAGCAAAATATAGTGGCTAAGGCTGCACTGTTACCTTTACCTGCACAGAGGATCTTTTTCTCGCTGAGCAGGCATTGCACAATCAAGCTGGAGCTTAGGCTAACCTGCTGTGCTTGTTGGTCCAGCGTGCGCATGGTGGTATCAATGCTGCTGTGAAATAGCTCGATAACCTGTTGATCTAAATCCATAGTATTTTGCTTGTTTTTTAATCTGCCAAGTGAGTTTTAAAAGGCGTTTTTGATCCACGTCCAATGCAGTGTAGCACTGTTCTCAGTGATTGGTCTTACTGCCAGCACGTCAAAACGACAGGGCCAACTTTGGTAGCGATTACGTTGCTGTAAAAAATGTTTAGCAGCTTTGTTGAGCTTCTGTTGTTTGCGCCAATCGACGCTTTCTAGGCCGTCGCCATAGCGGTTGTGCTTGCGATATCGAACTTCAATAAACACCAAATATTGCTGTTGCTGCATGATGAGGTCTATTTCCCCAGCACGGCAGTGATAATTTTTCTCGATATATTCTAGGCCCTGTTGTTGCAACCAATGGCAGGCTTTTTGCTCAATAATGGCGCCGAAATTGCCAGCCTGATTATTGTTGGCAGGGCTATTATTGCTAGCTCTAGAATTACTAGGGCTGTGCTTGGAGCTGGGGCTGGTCTCGTTGTTTTTTGACCGATTGTTCCATTTCAAAGTCATTGAATTCACCTTCCTTGGTGGGTAAATCTAGGTTGCTGGATAGGCTGGCTGTCGGTATTACTTTTGCTTTGCCGGCGCTGATTTGAGCTAACAACATCCGCCGTTCAATTTCGCGGTTGGCATTAAGCTTTAAGGAGCCGGTATGGCCATAAACGCGGCTGTTAGTCATTTCTAACAGCTGCCGTAAACGTGGGTGCAATTGATAGCTGTCGATGCCGAGTGCATACATCCGTTGGTATTGTTTACTTTGCTCGATTTCATTATTAATTTGCTGATGCAGAGGAGTAGCTTTGTTTAACACCCAAGGCATGTCGGTAAAGCGCACGCCGTTAATATCGCGATCTTTTTTGCTGTCTGGAAAGCCTGCGTATAAACGCGAGGTACCGTAAACCGGCAGTTCGCCCGCATAGTGATAAGCAAGTAATGGTTTTAGTGAGCGGGCTTGCTGGGGGCGCGCCAGCATAAATATCATATCGATATCTTGGCGTCGGCGGGGTAAGAATTCCACGCTCTCGCCAATCAAGAGCTTGATACGTTTAGCTCTATCTTCGCTCTCTTGTAACAACAAGCCTTCTTTAACCGCGCTAGAATAATCTTGCTGGCCGCTATAAAGACTGTAGTTATTAATATTGCCCCCCAATTGTTGCCAGCGGTCTGCAAATGCCGCATTCACTTTGTCACCCCATTCGCCTCTAGGCGCGATAATCATCGCCTGCCGATGATTGTCTAAATATGCGATATCAGCAACTTGTTGTGCTTCGTCTGATGGCGCCAAACCAAATTGAAATAGCTGTGACGGCGCCTGGCCATAATTCTCAACTCGATTAAGAGCCAAGGTGGTGACGGGTAATTTACCGGCATCAAACAATAGGCTTAAGCGATGTTTTTCCAAAGGTCCAACAATTAATTCGGCGCCTTCGCTAACCGCTTGCTGATAAAGGGCTAAGAAATCATCACTCCGGTTGGTGTCATAGATTTTCAGTTGCGGTACTTTACCGCCGCGCTGCTGGTTCTGATAGCGAGCGGCGATAAAGCCATCTCTTACCGCTTTGCCAAAAGGCGCGAGTTTACCGGTCAGCGGTAATAGCAGGCTGACTTGCCGGGGTCGGTTTTCTGCCAGTTCGCGAATTAATCGCAGACCGCCTGGTAGGCTTTCGTTAGCAGGGTGAGTCTGCCATTGTTGTTGCCAGCCTTCTAACTGTTTCACTTGTTGCTCAAGGTCACCTTGATTTTCTTTGGCGATAATGGCCAGCTCCAACCAACCCTGGTACTCGCCTCCAAAGGTGTTGGATTTATAGTGGTTAAGCTCGTCCATAGCTACATACATCAATGAGTCCCAGATTGCCTCGCGGTTGCTGCGTTGATTATCGCTGTCTAATAAAGGGTCGATGTAGATACGTTGCTGCGCACTCGCTATATGGCTGCCTAAGAGGGCGAACACTTCCGCTCTCAACAAGTTCAGTTTGAGTTGGCGTTGGATGGAGAGGCTGTCGAGCGCGGCCATTAACCTAGGTGCTTCTAGGATTAGCCTTGCCTTTTCATATTGCCCACGACGAATCTGCAGCTCGCTGCTAAGGGTGCTGTAGTGAGCTAGTAGCTCAATCGATAATATGTCTGGCTGCAGGTTGGCCAATATTTGCTCTGCCAGTTCCAGTTGTTGTTCTTCAATCAACAGGCGGCTGGCCTGTAGCTGCATCCGCTCGCGTTGTGGGTAAGAGCTGGCTTGTGCTTGATTTAATAGTTGCTGCACCTGCTCGGCAGTGGTCTGCGGACTGCTACCAATCTGCACAGGTTGAGGCGCTATGCCGCTACAGGAGGCAAGTAGTATTAAGCTTATCAGGAAAAAAGTTGGTCTCATGGTCTCTGCATTGTTAGGCTACGACTCTTAATTTGAGTGAGAGCTTTCTGTGACTGAACAATCAAGCCTTTATGTTGTAGCAACGCCGATTGGTAATTTAGGTGACATGGTACCGCGAGCAGTGGAGGTACTACAAACAGTAGATGTCATTGCTGCTGAAGATACCCGCCACAGCAAGCGATTAATGCAGCATTTTAGCATTTCCACGCCAATGGTGGCATACCATGATCATTCCGGAGCCGTCACCGTCACGGCGTTGGTCGATAGATTGGCGGCAGGTGAAAGTATTGCGCTGATTTCTGATGCTGGTACGCCGTTGATTTCCGATCCCGGTTACCGCCTAGTCGATGCCGCGCTCACCGCTGGTATTAAAGTAGTGCCGATCCCTGGTGCTAGTGCAGTCATTGCGGCCTTGAGTGCCGCCGGCTTACCTTCCGACCGGTTTATCTTCGAAGGCTTTATGCCCGCTAAGCAGCAAGGTCGCGTCAAGCAGTTGCAGGCCTTGGTGGCCGAATCCCGCACCTTGATCTTCTATGAGGCCCCGCATCGCTTATTGGATTGCTTGCAAGATATACGTGAGGTGTTTGGCGATCACCGCGAAGTGGTGATGGCCCGAGAGCTGACCAAAACTTTCGAGACCATTAAGCGCGCGCCAGTAGCTGAGCTCTGTAACTGGGTTGCCGCAGATCACCATCAACAAAAAGGTGAGTGTGTGCTGTTAGTAAAAGGCTCCAGTAGCGTCGCCAATGAAAGCGCCGAAGGCGAGCGCGTGTTTGATCTCTTGGCAGCAGAGTTACCGTTGAAGCAAGCAGCGGCGCTGGCGGCTAAGATCACCGGCGCCAAGAAAAACAGTTTGTATCAGTATGGCTTAGAGCAGCAAAAGCCGTAGATAGCATTTGTGCTTGCTGCCAAAGCGTGGCAAGCTCCGCGCCGAGCCAGCCAGACAGTCGCTGGGCCTTGTACTCTATCACTCCGCTAGCGGTGTAATGGGGGCGGGCCGAGAGGAAAGTCCGGGCTCCATAGGGTAGAACGCCAGGTAACTCCTGGGGGGCGCGAGCCTACGGAAAGTGCAGCAGAGAGTAGACCGCCGATGACCTTCTTAGGAAGGCACAGGTAAGGCTGAAAGGGTGCGGTAAGAGCGCACCGCGCGACTGGTAACAGTTCGTGGCATGGTAAACCCCGTTCGGAGCAAGACCAAATAGGCCCACTATAGGCGTGTACCCGCGCTGTGGGCGGGTAGGTTGCTAAAGTGTTGCGGTGACGTAATGCATAGATGAATGACTGTCCAACGACAGAACCCGGCTTATCGGCTGGCTCATTTAATTTAAGCGAAATCCTCGGATGCGTTGGCGTTCGGGGATTTTTTTTGAGTGTATAGCCGAATGTATCAGTGCATACTGGTTTATGTTTGCATAATTCTGCCAGGCACAGCTTGGCAGGTTAAAAATTTGCAGTAGCCCTTAGTCCCCATTCTCTGGGGCGTGCAAAATGTCCTTCAGTACCGCCAAAAGTTGCTTTTTCTGTTGAGCCACTCAGCAAGTAAATCTCATCGGTTAAGTTGGTTACAAAAATTTCTATTTGCCAAGCAGCTTGTTGGCTGGTCCAACCTAGTGATGCGTTGACTAAAGTGAGATCATCTTCAGCGAGTGCTTCTTCATTGGTAGGATCATGGTAAATTTTGCTTTTATAATTGGCAAAACCTGAAAGATTAATACTGCCTGCGTCGGCTATTTGCCAGTTATAGGCTAATTGTAAGTGAGCATTCCACTCTGGAGTACGCACTAGATCTTCATCGCCGGTAATCACCGAACTGGCTTCAACATCGGTATAGCGGGCGTGCAGATAACCGATACCGGTATTAAAGGAGATACCTTGTTTAGCTGATCGTATCAGTGATAGTTCTATGCCGTCGATGTCAGCTTTTGCAGCATTGTCGATGAGCGGTAACAGGCCAAAGCTAGTACCCGTTAAGGTTGTGAATTGCATGTCTTTGTAGTCAACGCTAAAAATGGCCGCTGCCAGATTTGCGCCCAGCGGTTTTATGCGTGTTTTCAAGCCTAGTTCATAGCTGGTGGCAAACTCGGGGTCAAAGCGATCGATAGGGCCTGGAAATATCTGTCGGCCGTTAAAACCGCCGCTTTTAAAGCCTTTGCTGGCGGTGAAATAGGTCATGGTGTCGTCATTGATATGATAGTCAATGCTTAGCATCGGTGAGCTATTGTTCCAGCTGTCATCGACGGTGGTCGGGCCAACAATTTGTATGCCTGCATTTAAGGTAAAATTATCAACTGAGAATTCTTTTTCTTCGCGGCTATAGCGTAGCCCGGCGGTGACATTTAGTTTGTCTGTGAGATGGCCGGTTAGTTGTGTGAATACGGCTCGGCTGTCGGTAATTATATCGTTGTTGACATTGAAGTCAGCATCGAACATTGGATTGTTACCGGTTGCTTGGTAGAGGCCGGAAAATAAAAACCCCTCAGTCAAATTTTCGCCATGTTCGCGAAAATAATAAATCCCCGTCAGCCAATCTAATCGTTGATCCATTGCGCTGCCGCTTAAATGAACTTCCTGAGAAAATTGTTTGTGTTCATCGTGATTAATACTATGGCCATATTGCAGTGGCGAGTTATCCGGGTCGCGTGCATAGTCGGCACTAAGGCGGCGGTAACCTGTGATCGATGTGAGTTCAATGGCGGAAAAGCTGTGCTTAACTTTAACTGATGCTCCGCTGATATCGGAGTCATCTTGGCTGGGACCTGTCTGGTAAGTAGTAAACGGGTCGCCGGTAATCCAGCGTTCATCCCATGCCGTTCCTTGGGGTGCCGCTACTAGGGCGTTATAGAGCCCACTGATGGGTGTCGGCACCAGTTCCAGAATCGTTTGCGCGATGGCTTCTTGGCGTTGGTGAGTATGGTCAAATGATAAATCCCATTCAGTGTTTTCGCTGCTTTGCCAGACCAATTTGACACCGATGGTGAGTCGGTCGATATCCCCTAGTTTGACGCCATCCAATAGACGCTCAGCGTAACCATCTCGACGTTCTGATTGCACAGAGATTCTAGCCTGAGCTTGATCTGTGATTGAGCCTTCAATGCTGGCTTTAATATCTTGCCGGTTAAATTTCCCAGTGGTCGCGCTAATATGTGCTGTGCGCTCGGCAGTCGGTTTGCGAGAAATAACCTGCACTGCACCGCCTATCGTATTTTTACCAAACAAAGTACCTTGTGGGCCGCGCAGAATTTCTACCCGCTCGACATCTGTCAGCTGCAGTACGCCACCAATGGAACGTGAAATATAGACTCCGTCCAAGTAGATGCCAACGCCGGGATCTGTTGTTAGCAAGAAATCGTTTTGGCCAACACCGCGAATAAAAACAGAGGCGGAGTTAGTGCTCCCCGAAAGGGGTGTTGTGTGGCTAAAATCGACATTGGGTGAAAGGGCACCTAGTGTGGAGATGTTATCTATTAATGGCGATTTCAAGATGGTCTGGTCAAAAACACTCAACGCAATTGGCACATCCAGCGAGCTTTCGGGGCGTTTGCGAGCTGTAATTAAGATTTCTTCAAAGGCTGAGCCGGCTTCTGATGCTGCTGTTGCGTTGCTAATGCCACCGGTACTGCACAAAGCGACCACTAATGCCGGAATCGCAGGGGTGTAAGGTTTAGCATTTAGCGTTAAATTATTCATAATCAATTTTCAATAAAAGGCAGTTATTGACTAAAATTTACTGCGTAGTGGTGCAGGTGAGGGCAATAAATGCACCATACAGCTGACAAAAATAAAGGATAGAAGAGAACTTACGCTATCGCCAGTATTGAGGAATTTGCTTTATAAATAATAGATGAAAAAAATGGCTTGATGCTTGCATAATCAATAATGTCTATGGCTCGAGTGCCAATAAACTGTCAAGACGAATTCTAGCCAATGTAATTCTTTTGTATGTATATCGCCGGCAAGGTCGCTTTAAGCGTCGTTATTAATGATGAGATTTGTAGGGTAATTTATATGTTTATAGCTAAAGAAGATCAGCTTAACCTAACTACGAGTATTACAAGTCGGGGCTATGACACGCAGTTACAGCCCGCGCTGAAAACGACCTATGCCGACATGATTGTGGAGTATTTAGCACGTATTGGTATCGAGGTTGTATTTGGTGTGCCGGGAGGCGCAATCGAACCGTTCTTAAATGCCCTGGCTCGAAGCGAGCGTCGGGGTGGGCCTAGGCTGGTAGTAGCCCGTCATGAATGTGGTGCTGCATTCATGGCTGACGGCTATTATCGTGAAACGGGTAAAATGGGCGTGGTTTGTGCAACGACCGGCCCAGGTTCAACCAATTTGATTACCGGTGTGAGTTCTGCGATGGCAGACAAAATTCCGATGTTAGTGATTACGGCTCAAACACCTTTGCCCAAGTTTGGTAAACAT
Organism: Oceanicoccus sp.; assembly: GCA_051277205.1. Classification (GTDB taxonomy): domain Bacteria; phylum Pseudomonadota; class Gammaproteobacteria; order Pseudomonadales; family Dasaniaceae; genus Oceanicoccus. The sequence continues at coordinate 21,257 of JBNMPW010000036.1, forward strand.
GCCTTGCAGGAATCAAGCTGCACAGCGATTGATACTGTCGGAATGTTTCGATATTGCACGCTATTCAACACTCTGATTTCGCACCATGAGCAGTTAGAAAGTAAGCTAGTGGCGGCGATTATGGCTGCACATCGAACGCCTCATGGGCCGGCGCATATTAGTATTCCTGCCGATGTACTTCGTGCCCCCGCCAAAATTAAATCACATATTCATGCTGATCTGTTAAACCAGCAATTTTTGGCCAT
>JBNMPW010000037.1:0-21121 GCA_051277205.1 Oceanicoccus sp.
CTAAGCTCAGCTCTAAATAACCTGAGCTTAACAACAAGTAGCCAGCGCCTTGAGCGGCATTTATCGAACGGCTCTGGCAGCAGCAGTTCACAACAGGATCATTTAGATGATGCTTCGCAGTTTGCACATGATTTCAGCGAGCTATTGAACAACAGCAAAGCAGAACCTATGCATGAGCCGCCCATCCCTGAAGTCAGCATTGGCCTGCTTTATCCAGCCAATCAACAACTCGTGCTTAAACTACTGCTAACCCAAGCCCCAAAAAATAAGCGCAAGCAAAAAGAACAACGCTAAGGACTAAGCTGACTATCCGTTAGGTTACCTGCTGTACCCATAACGAATGACGCCATTTTAAGAATCATCTCAGTTTGTAACTGCTTGGCCTGCTCTGAATACGGATCCATATCTAAAATATCGCTGTATAAAGGCGCCATCGTCAGATAAGACATAATCAGATTGTTAAAGCCAATAATAGCGAAAGGCCGCAGCGCTGGATTGAGCAATCCACTGACCGAGTCCACATTTGTATTTTCTTGACGATTAAACAGAGGACTGACCATACGCTCGATCAGCTCCACGGTATGTGGACCACCGGATAAAGCAGCATGCTGTATCAAGCGAGCAAAGTTTGGATTGTTATGGTGCAACACGATACATTGCTCAATCCAACTCAACACCTTTGACTCGGTAAGCGACTCTTTATTCAACATGTCCATCATTGGGGACATAAATTGATTTATTAAGTTCTCCAAGACGGATGTGTACAGTGCTTCTTTATTTTGGAAATGGTTGTACAAACTTGGAGAGCGGATACCAACCACATCAGCGACGTCGCCCAATGAGGTGGCGTCATAGCCTTTCTCTGCAAATAGGTCTTCTGCCGCATCTAATATTTTTTCTGCCGTAGACTTCATATACTCATCCTTAAATATCTACAATAAACAGCCGGAGAAATTCTCCGGCACCTATATTTATAGCCTGACAACTTTCATCAAGGTTCGATTGTTGCCCCTAATCCAGAGACAATGTACAAAACCTATACTACTAATTTATTTTAAGGAATGACAATATTTGTTAACGCAAAAAAAGGGGCTGCCAATGTAGACCCTGTTCACAGGAGGAAAGAGCTATGTGAAAAGACTAAAACTGGTTCAAACAGGGCACTATTACAGGCCGCCATACTGGCCTTATAACGACAACTGCTGCAGTTAAACTACATTTAGCCGCCTATAGTCCACTTTTAAGCTGAGCTGCCTCGATGGTAGTCACGACGATATGGGTTGACATCGGACAGTGAACAAGGAATAATTCCGCCTCCTAATTTTTAGCCCTTTTTTTAGCCGCTAAGCGGATAATCTAAGCGCCTAGTTAAAACCACAAACACTCAGGAATTTAGATAATGGCGAATTCACCTCAAGCCAAAAAGCGCGCCCGTCAGTCAGAGAAGCGTCGCCAGCACAATGCAAGCCTACGCTCAGTTGTGCGCACATCGATCAAAAAAGTACTTGCTGCTATTGCCGGTGGTAATGCCGAAGAAGCCAAGCAAGCTTTTGATGCCGCCGTACCTGTTATTGACCGCATGGCCGACAAAGGTATTATCCACAAGAATAAAGCCTCGCGTCACAAAAGCCGCCTGAACACCCAGGTTAAAGCACTAGCTGCTTAATCTAGATCGTAGCCATAGCGCCACAGATTTATAAACAGTCTCTGAACGGTTAGAGAATCACCAAATTGTCACGATGAATGAGCTCATCTTCACCCTGATAACCTAACAGCGATTCGATTTTGTCACTGCTTTTACCGATAATCTGCAGCGCTTCAGCAGCAGCGTAGTTCACCAAACCTCTTGCCACCTCATTACCTGCCGCATTCTGGCAAGACACCAAATCACCACGCTCAAAATCACCGCTGATCGATGTCACGCCTACCGACAACAAACTTTTACCGGACTCACGCAACACCCTAACCGCGCCATCGTCTAGCTGCAGACACCCTTTAAGCAGTGACATGCCTGCCAACCAACGTTTACGCGCCAATAAAGGCGTCTGCCCTGCTCTCAATAACGTACCGACAGGCTCGGCATCGGCCACCTGCAACAGAATATCGTCATTGGCGCCACCGACTATAACCGTACTAGCACCTGAACGCGCCGCCAGTTTTGCCGCCCGCAGCTTGGTAACCATACCGCCACGACCCAAAGCACCTGGCGTATCACCAGCCATCACTAACAGCGCATCGTCATCAGCATCCGCCTCAGACACCAACTTTGCATCGGCATGATGGCGGGGATCAGCATCAAATAAACCTTGCTGATCAGTGAGAATTACCAATAAATCCGCATCCACTAAATTGGCCACCAATGCCGCCAAAGTGTCGTTATCACCAAAGCGTATCTCATCGGTGACCACGGTGTCATTTTCATTGACGACCGCAATCACGCCCAATCCAATCAGTGTTTGTAAGGTATTACGGGCATTTAGATAGCGGTCGCGGGCGGAGATATCATCGTGACCCAACAATACCTGAGCAGTATGCAGGCCAAACTTTTTTAACCGCGACTCATAGGCTTGCACCAAACCCATTTGACCAACGGCTGCTGCCGCTTGTAGTTTATGCAAGGCTTGCGGGCGCTGCTGCCAGCCAAGTCGGCTCATGCCTTCTGCTACGGCACCGGAAGACACCAATACGATCTCGATACCGCGCTGATGCAACTCCGCCATCTGCTCTGTCCAACCATCTATAGCATGCTCATCCAGCCCCTTACCATCGGCTGTGAGTAAGGCGCTGCCTATTTTGATCACCCAGCGCCGGGCGCGTTTAAGTTCTTCTCTGGCGGCCATTGTTGCTACTCTTTATTTCTTTGCTAACGCTAGCTCAATCAACTTATTAAGGCTCATAAACCACCTCAACATCATAGTCATCTTCATCCCAATCGTCGTCATCATCTTCAGCATTGCTCTGCAACGCCTTAGCAAGTTTGGCCGCCTTATGGGCTGCTGCCAGCTCTTGGATACGCAAGCGTGACTCTTCCTGCATCTGTGATTTGATCACCGCCTCTGCCGCCGCCAGCTCTGGATCTTCCAATTCGCGCTCGCGCTGCTCTTCCAAATAAGCCATAACATCACCGCAAATAGGCTCCACCCCCATTTTACTAATCGCCGCTGTCGAATAAACGGGCCCTTTCCAATCGAGGGCATCAATCACTCGCTGGCAGCGCTCTTTGCGCTCGCCCTCGGGGATTAAATCCATTTTATTCAATACCAACCACCGGTCGCGCTTATGTAAACTGGGGCTAAAACGCTGTAACTCATCAATAATCGCTTGCGCCGCCTGCGCCGGATCAGTTTCATCAAAGGGCGCCATATCGACAATATGCAATAACAAACGGGTGCGAGTTAAATGCTTCAAAAAGCGCACACCCAAACCAGCACCGTCAGACGCGCCTTCTATCAAACCGGGAATGTCAGCCACCACAAAACTGCGATGAGCCTGAACTTTAACCACCCCTAAATTGGGCACCAAGGTGGTGAATGGATAGCCCGCCACTTTTGGTTTCGCTGAAGACACGGCGCGAATAAATGTCGACTTACCGGCATTAGGCATCCCCAAAAGACCGACATCAGCCAATACTTTTAGCTCCAGTCGAAGCTGGCGAATCTCACCTTCAGATCCGGGCGAGGTTTGTCGCGGCGTACGATTGGTACTGGATTTAAAACGGGTATTACCCAAACCATGAAAACCACCTTGCGCCACCTTGATGCGCTGACCATCTTTGGTCAGATCACCTAAAAGTTCTTGGGTATCCTCGTCGATAATGGTCGTGCCAACAGGCACTCTCATCACCAAATCATCCCCGCCCTTGCCGGTACAATCCTTGCCCATACCCTTGGTACCACTTTCCGCCTGATAATAGCGCTGAAAACGATAATCAACCATGGTATTCACCGCATAGTCGGCCAACAACCAGACACTGCCACCATCGCCACCATCGCCACCATCCGGGCCGCCCTTGGCGATATATTTCTCACGACGAAAACTAGAAGCGCCATTACCACCGCGACCGGCCTCAACCTTGATACTTGCTTCGTCAACGAACTTCATGATTTTGCGCCTGTTTTAACACGATGGCTTCAGGATAGATGAAGAGATAAAAAAAAGCCCCGTCCGATGACGAGGCTTTTATTGTGCACTTGCTCGTAGTTAACTCGTAGCTAGGCGGGGACCACGCTGATATATTTGCGGTTTTTCGGGCCTTTTACCAGAAACTTCACCACGCCATCTGCTTTCGCAAACAAGGTATGATCTACACCACAACCAACATTATCGCCTGGGTGGAAACGCGTACCACGCTGACGAACCAGAATATTACCTGCCAATACTTCTTGACCACCGAAGCGCTTAACACCTAAACGCTTGGCATTAGAATCGCGACCGTTACGAGTACTACCACCTGCTTTCTTATGAGCCATATCTGTTTCCTCTCGCCTTAGCCTTTGATACTGGTGATTTTCACTTCAGTGAACCACTGACGATGACCAGCTTGCGTCATGGAGTGCTTACGACGACGGAACTTCACAATCTTCACTTTCTTGTGTCGACCTTGCGCAATCACTTCAGCAGTAACCTTACTGCCTTTAACATACGGAGCGCCAATTTGAACGCCCTCACCTTCGCCAACCATAAGTACGTTATCGAAATTGATAGAGTCACCGACGGCAACTTCAATTTTTTCTAACTTGAGGGTTTCGCCCTCAATAATACGGTGTTGCTTACCACCACTTTCAATTACAGCATACATAGTTTCTCTCCACTATTTGGCCTGCTTGCAGTACTGGGTGTTGCGGCCGAACGCAGTAGGCGTTCGGGACAAGTCCAGGCACCAAACACCGACTACTCATGCACGAAGCACTTAGCGGTCAGGGTTCAGATTTGGGAGGCGAATTCTACGGTAGTTCAGCTTATAGAACAAGCCCTTTATAGGTGATGCGCGCTTCTCTTGACAGCGCCTAAACAGCGCCCTAGCATTCACCGCTTTTGAAGGGCATTTATGCCACTGTTCTTACCACTATAAACACGCCAATAGTCACTATATGCAAGACATACGCGAAACTGTCGCCTCCGAATTTGAAGCCGTTAACCAGCTAATCATCGATCAACTGCACTCCGATGTGCCGCTGGTTGAAAATATCGGCCACTATATTGTCGATGCCGGCGGTAAAAGGCTGCGGCCGATGCTCGCATTGCTGGCCGGAGGTGCTTGCAACAAAATCACCGAGCAACATATAACCTTGGCGGCGTTGATCGAGTTTATCCACACCGCCACCTTGCTGCATGACGACGTGGTTGACATATCAACACTCCGCCGAGGGCGGCCAACCGCGAATGCCGAATGGGGTAATGCACCCAGTGTTTTGGTTGGTGATTTTCTCTACACGCGCGCCTTCCAATTATTAGTTTCCATCGGCAATATGGATGTGATGACTTTATTGGCAGACACCACCAACGCCATTGCCGAGGGTGAAGTCCTGCAACTGACTAAAGCCGGCGACGCCAGTACCAGCGAGGCCGATTATTTTCAGGTCATCCGCAATAAAACTGCCGTATTATTTGCCGCCGCCGCCGCCGGTGGTGCAATTTTAGCGGGCGCTGATAAAAGCAATGTTGATAAATACTACCAATATGGACTAGAGCTGGGGCTCGCTTTCCAGCTGATAGACGACGTGCTGGATTACGAAGGCGATGCCCAAGAAATGGGCAAAAATGTTGGTGACGATTTAGCCGAAGGCAAACCGACCTTGCCGCTGATACATGCCATCCAAACAGGATCTATCGAACAGGCCGAACTAATCCGCCAAGCGATACGCGATAAAAATATAGATAATATCAACGCCGTAGTCAGCACGGTTAAAGACTGTAAATCACTGGATTACGCCCGTCAACGCGCTAGCGAATGCAGTGAAGCCGCCATCAAAACGCTAAGTAATAATAATGACAATCCATATACACAATCGCTCTTAAAATTAGCCCGACTATCCGTTGATCGCAGCTACTAAACCAAGTTACCCTACTTACTGCCCATAACGCACACTCTGTCAGTGACTGAGGTCACAAACCGATCAACGACTACCAGGTTAGGCTTGTAACCTCATAGCATTAATTCCAAACTATCCTCTACGGCTATAAATCTGCATCATTCATACGGTTATTATCATGCAATCTTACTTTCGACTCGTCATTACTATATTGCTTTCCAGCCTGCTCATCGCCTGCGGTGGGGGCGGGGGCAGTGACGACAGCAGCGTCCAGAACTCACCACCGGCGTCCACATCAACTAACCCAAACAACGACCCCGCGCCCGACCCCGTTACTGGACCTGGACCTGAACCTGAACCTGAACCTGAACCTGAACCTGAACCTGAACCTGAACCTGAACCTGAACCTGAACCTGAACCTGAACCTATTGCCGTCACTCTTTCTTGGGTAGCACCCTCCACCCGAGAAAATGGCGACCCATTAGTGATGTCTGAAATCGGCGGTTATGAGATTTACTATTTTATTGAAGGCTCAGCAGAAAACGAAGGCGAAACAATTACCATCAATGACCCCTCAGTTACCCAGTACACCACCGAGCCACTTAACCCTGGTATTTATTTCTTCGCCATTACCACTATTGATGACAATGGCCTGTACAGCGAAACCTCCGAGTATGTAGAAATCTTGATAAACTGATCAAACCACCGCCAAGTGAGTGTCGAAAAAACTTACACTACGATGGCGGCCGGATGGTTGTTTGATGACTTGTGGTCTTTACGGGCAGACAATTCCCACAATAAACCCCCATTGACTTAAAAAATTAGTTGTTTAAAAACAAGGCATTATAGATTTTAGCCGCGATAATAAAGTCTCGTCATTAACGGCCGCTATAAATAAGGCATGCATATTGCATTGTCTATAGATAGCTAGATAATACATAGACAAGTACAAAGACATGAACAGGGCCGCACTGATTTGGTGACCGCCTTCAACAACCGCAACATTTATTGGTCTTGTTAGGTATGAAAAAAGACTCAGATCACATCCAAGCCGTTAGCAACGAAGGCCATTCAGACCAATTGCCGGCCCTCTTGCGTCAAGTAAAAGACAACTCCATTTCGATTTTAATGGCGCATCTTGAGAACCTGTTCAGCACTTGTGACGACCTATTTTTTGACCTTTCTAGCCGCGCCAACTCTAATAGCGAACAAAACCTATACTTCGAATCTATGCGCGAAGTTCGACTCAAAAAAAATGGCGTGATCACCTCCTTCAAAATTGAACTGGAAAATGGCTTTCACCGCCTAGCTACCGGCATTAGAGATAATAACCAACAACAAGCAATTGATTCCATCGACCACCACAGCCTTAGCTTGGTACAAAATGACGCACTCGAGCAAGATGTCGCTATTTCCAGCATGGTTAAAAAAGCCCGCAGTAATTGCCAAGAAAGTCTTTACCAAATGGGTTTGCGCTTTGATTATCTGGTTGCCTCAACTAGCGTCAACGAACACAATAACCCGATGGACCCGTTACAAATCTGCAGTTATTTTTCCCAAGCCTGCAAATTGCTCGATTTAAACATCAAAGCGCGGATCATATTGCTGAAACAATTTGATCGTATCGTGGTATCAAAATTAGCCACCGTATACTCCTCCGCTAACAATCTATTGGTTGAAGCCGGCGTTTTACCCAATGCCCAGCACTCGGCAAAGCCCCAACAAAATAGGAGCCGAGCATCGATTGAAGGGCAGCTTAACGCCAATATCGGCAACGAGGTAGAACTCGACTTCACAGAGCTTAGCCAGATATTCTCAAGCCTACGCCAGCAATCGCCCGAAGTTTTAGCCTCGTTAATACCCGGTTATACCTCTTACACCGCCAACCAGGGCCCTGCACTGGCTAATGCTCAACTACTGGAATTATTATCGGGGCTGCAACTAACTGCAACACCGCCCGTTGACAACGAGCAATTGTTAGCCGATAGCCTTCGCAATGTGATTGAAAGTATTCTCGCTAGCCAAAATAGCGAGCCGGACAAGTCGCTGTATCAGCCGGATGACGATGTCATCAATCTAGTCGCTATGTTTTTCGACTTTGTGCTCGATGACAAAAACTTACCGGTCACCGTGCAAGCGCTAATCAGCCGTCTACAAATCCCGGTTTTAAAAGTAGCCCTTCGGGATAAAACTTTTTTCAGCAATGGCGCCCATCCAACCCGCAAACTCATCAATGCCATTGCTGAGGCCAGCATTGGTTGGGACGATTCCAGCCAACCGCAGAAAGACCGCCTATATGATCTGATCAACAAAATATGTATCGACATCAATGAGCAGTACACCGACAGCGATACAATTTTCAATCTCAAACTGGAGGAGCTGCAAAGCTTTGTTCAGCAATCTGATCACAAATCCTCGCTGGTAGAAAAACGTACTGAGCAGGCCGCTGAAGGTAAGGCAAAAACTAAACTTGCCAAACTTATGGCGCAGAAAGTGATGTTTGAAAAACTGCAGGCAGCTTCTCTGCCCGACACCATCAGCGAATTTCTCACCCAGCATTGGCTAAACCTGCTGGTGATCACTCATCTAAAATACAACGATAAAAGCCCAGAATGGATCGAAGCTATACAGATAATTGATGACTTGCTATGGGCCAGCCAACGACAACAGGACAGTAAGTCCTTACAACGCTTTGAAAAAATTAAGCCGCGCTTGCTGCAACGCATCAACGAAGGTTTAAATCAGGTTACCACTACCGCCGAAGAGGCTAAAGAAACTCTCGACGACATTGAAACCACCCTCGATAAACTCCATGGCGACACCGCCGGTGACATGCTGATCAGACCAATCAGTGCCGAGCAGGCAAAAGAGCTGGGCCACACTCCAGGCGCTGGCAGCAAAACTTGGAAAGATATGACCGGGGTTGAACGACAACAAGCGCGACATAAAGAACTGACTTATGAATACATCCGCAAAACCGAGCAATTAGCGATTAACAGCTGGCTGTCCTACACCGATCAAAAAACCGGAAAAACCATCCGCTGCAAACTGGCCTCGCGTATTGAAGCCTCTGACAGCTATGTTTTCGTCAACCGCTTTGGCTTTAAAGCGCTAGAAAAGCACCGCAAAGATTTCGCCTGCGACATGCAAGCGGGCCGTGCCACTGTACTGGACAACGGCCAATTGTTTGATCGCGCCATGAGTAATGTACTGGGCAAACTCAATACAGCCAAGGGCGAATAAGACGCCTCGAAGTCAAAACCCCTCCCATTTTCGCTAACCGCCAACCAAAATTTGCTGACGGTGCTAAAACGCCTGTAATAAATCATCAAAACAGCCCATATTGGTAGGCGAAAAACGCATAAACAGCTATAGTTTCAAGACATTATCGATACCAACGCCGTTTTGCATCACTATGCACTAAGGCAGTGCTATCTGAAGGTATATTTCCTGCAGAGTATGGTTCTAGCTTAACTAAACTATTGGCTAGCAGCTATAAATGGCAACCATAATACGTACCTGTCCGCTAGACTAGAGCCGTTAAAACTGTATGGAAGAAAATTACATCGCCTACATGAGCTATTCTGCCGGCGGCGCACTTTTTGCGCCAATGACTTTAGCTCTCCTGCACTTATGGAAACGGCAATTAGTCCATATTTCTCTGCTCATCGCCAGCGTCATCTCAATCGCTTGGCTGCTGGCCATTGCCGCCAACTATAATGGCTACACTCTAGATCGTAGCCATCTATTACTGTTAGAAACGCTGCGCTATGGCAGCTGGATTAGCGCGTTACTGTACTCATTAGAATTCACCAATCAGCAACCATTACCCACCCGCTTTAAATACTCACTACACAGTATTTGGCTGCTGAGTCTTGCCATTATTCTCGGCCTTGCGATGCTTGACCACCCGCTGCTACTGGACAGCAACCTACTGATTTGGAACAGTCTTATCCTGTCAATATTGGGCTTGGTCTGCGTCGAACAGCTATACCGTAATGCCAACCAACACCGAATGATGAAGCTACTCAGCATCAGCATCGGCGGCCTCTTTGCTTACGATATTTACCTGTTTGCTTACAGCCTAATCTTCAACCAAATTGATGTCGGCCTCTGGCAATCACGGGGCGCAATCAATGGCTTGGCCGCCTTTATACTAGGTATTGGCATGTTGATATTGATCAACCAAAACGCCCAGCGAACTCCGCTATCGGTATCTCGGCCAGTGATGTTCTATACAACCAGTATGTCTGTGGCAGGCTGCTTTCTGGCATTTATCGCTATTGGCGGTTACTACGTGCAAATCTACGGCGGCCAATGGGGCACGGTGGTACAAATTGTCGTGTTATCCACCGCGGTATTTTCGATAATTACAGTCTTTGTTTCCAGCACTCTTCGCTCCCACCTCAATGTTTGGATTAACAAGCACTTTTTTCGCCATAAATACGATTATCGAATGGAGTGGCTGCGCCTTATTAAAGCACTTACTCAACCCACCACGGATGAGAACTTTAATCAACGGGCAATCAGTATTGTCGCCTCTATTTTTAAAAGTGAAGGAGGCTACCTCTGGCTGGAGCACAACGGCTATATTCAACCAGTGCAAGGTTTGAATATGCCGCCACCAAAGGGTGATGCTATTGAAGCCATAGATACGCAGTTCTGCAATACCATGCGTCAGCAAGAATGGGTTTTCTCCCCCCACGCAACCGATAAAAATGCGCCGGGGAATGTTAACGAGCAACTGCCCGCCTGGATCTATGATATTGAAAAACTATGGCTGGTACTGCCGCTGCTAACAGAAGAGCGGTTACTCGGTTTTATGATTCTTACCGAACCAAAACATGATGCCACCCTGACTTGGGAAGATTTAGATTTACTGAAAACCGTGGGCCGCCAAGTCGCGAGTTATATCGATCGCCATGAAGCCGCCGAGCAATTGGCACAATCGAAACAGTTTGACGCCTTTAACAAACTCACCGCCTTTATTATGCACGATCTGAAAAACCTCATAGCGCAACAAGCTCTGGTAGTAGAGAACGCCGCCAAGCACAAAGAGAATCCCGCCTTTGTTGAAGATGCGATTAAAACTATCGACAACTCCGTCAACCGCATGAGCAATCTACTGCGTAAATTACAGCAACAAGAAATCAGCGAGTTGCGGCATCTTGAACTGCATAAAATGCTGATGGAAGCCGCTAAAAAATGCCAAGACAAAAAACCCACACCGTCATTGCGCCTAGAAAGCCGGAACATAAAAATTGATGCCGACCAAGATTATCTGATCATGGTGTTAGCAAATATCATTAAAAATGCGCAGGAAGCCACAGATAGCATGGGCTTTGTGGATGTGACTTTACGCCAACAGGGTAAAAATGCCATTATTACCGTAGAAGATAATGGCTTAGGTATGGACGAGAAATTTATTCGTAATCGGCTTTTTAAGCCCTTTGATACCACCAAGTCAGGAAAAGGAATGGGGATCGGCGTGTACCAAACTAAAGAATTCATCACGGAGCTAGGCGGCCATATAAAAGTCGACAGTAGCCCTGGTGAAGGCTCCACATTTACCATTTCTATTCCAGCCAGTTCAGTGTAGAAATAACAAGAGCAGCCATTTTATATTATGAGCAATACAACTAAAAAAACACTTCTCATCGTCGAAGATGACCCGGGCCTGCAAAGTCAGTTGCGCTGGCACTTTGATGAATACAATGTCGTCATCGCTGGCGACCGCGAAGCAGCCGTTGCAGCCGTGCGACTGCATGAACCTGCCGTCATCCTGCAAGACCTCGGCCTGCCACCCGACGAAGAAGGGGTGGAAGAAGGTTTTAAAACGGTGCAAGAAATTAGCTCCATTTCTCCGGCATCTAAAATCATTGTTGTTACCGGCAATCACGATTACGAAAATGCGGTTAGAGCTGTCGCTCTTGGCGCCTATGATTTTTATCAAAAGCCGATCAACACCGAAACACTGGATTTGATTGTGCAGCGCGCGTACCAAATGTACACGCTGGAAACACAAAATCGCCAACTGCAATCGCAAGAGCAATCACCACTCGATGGTATTATTGCCAATGACCCGCAAATGCTACGTATTTGCAAAACCATCGAGAAGGTTGCACCCACCACAGTCACAACCACTTTGTTAGGCGAGAGTGGCACCGGTAAAGAAGTGTTCGCTAAAGCTATTCACAATTTGAGCAACCGTAACGGACACCGCTTTGTCGCTATCAACTGTGCAGCGGTACCTGAAAACCTAATGGAAAGTGAGTTATTTGGTTATGAAAAAGGCTCTTTCACTGGCGCCAGCAAGCAAACCATCGGTAAGGTGGAAGTGGCTCAAGGCGGTACTTTATTTCTCGATGAAATTGGCGATATGCCACTAACTCTTCAAGCTAAACTATTGCGTTTTTTACAAGAGCGCGTTATTGAAAGAGTCGGCGGCCGCTCAGAGATTCCGGTCGATGTAAGAGTCGTCTGTGCAACCAATAAAAACCTTGAAGAAATGGTTGCCGAAAATACCTTCCGGGAAGATTTGTACTATCGAATTTGCGAAATGGTGATCAACATTCCACCGCTGCGCGAACGCGAAGGCGACAAAATACTGTTAGCACGACATTTTCTCGACACCATGACCCGCACCCACAAAAGCAAAGTTACTGGGTTCAGCACAGAAGCCACCCAAGCTATCGAGTCATATTCATGGCCTGGCAATATCCGGGAAATGGAAAATAAGATTAAGCGCGCTATTATCATGTGCGAAAACAAACACATCGCGCCAGCTGATTTAACCATCAGCAATAACGAAGAATTTTCCATCAACTTACGTCATGTACGACAAGAAGCAGAAAAAAGCGCTATTACACGCGCGCTATCGATGACCGATAGCAATTATTCAGCGGCGGCAAAATTACTCGGTATCACGCGTCCGACACTTTACGACTTAGTCAAGAAATACCACATCACCCCCTAGCGGCCTTTAACAATTAGATAACAATTATCAGCGAAAGCAATAGACGTAATACCGGAGAAGATAAACGGATATGAATATACTTGCCAACAAAGCCAATGCCAGAAAAAAGCTTTATGTCGCATTGATTGCTGCCAGCCTGACATTGGTCGGCTGCTCAGACAAGGTAGCCGATAACGCCAAGCTAGCAGAAATTCATCAAAAAACCTCCGCTTCCTATATGAAACAGGGGCAATATCGCGCCGCCATAATCGAGGCCCGCAATGTCATCAAGTATTCGCCAAATTCTGTCGAAGGATACTTGGCACTGACCAGGATCTATAGCAAATTAGGCAATAACTCGGCTGTTATCAACGATCTGGAACCACTATTATCTGACTATGCAAGCAAGGTTAGCCTACCACTGGCTAAAGCTTATTCAATGGTCGGCAAGTATCATTCGGCACTCAAGACTTTAGATAATACCGACCAAAGCTCAACAGAAGCACTACTGGTTCGCGCATTCAGCTTGGCAGGCCTCAAACGAGTTGATGAGGCAGAAAAAATTTACACTGCGCTGCTATTAAAAGATGCAAGTAACACTGATGCTCAGCTTAGCTTTATCAAACTACAGCTACAAACCGGTAAGCAACAACAGGCGGCAGCAGCACTTGATAATATACTCCAGCAAGAATCCAATAACCCAGAGGCACTTTTTCTAAAAGCCCAAATTGCTTACCTAAGTAATGATTTAAACAGCACCGAAAACTACCTGACAGAAGCGCTACAAAACTTGCCCAACACAGACATAATGGCGCCGCTTAAAATTAAAGTGCTATCACAATTGGCACAAACGTTGACGCAACTGGGCCGTACAACAGAAAGCATGGTCTACACAAAAATTCTCGCCGACGCCAATCCAGAGGCTCATCAGGCCAGGCAACAATTTAACGAAGCACTGAACCTATACCAAACTGGCGAACTCGAGAGAGCAGAAGAGTTATTGATCGGGCTCTATGAAGACAACCCCAGCAACAATATGAATGGCATGCTGCTTGGCTTGATCAATCTACAGCAAGGTGATCTGGAAGAAGCCGGTAAATTGCTGGAAGAGAATATCGATGCCGAGACCGCTAGCAGCCAAGCCATTAGCTCCACTGCTCTGGCTCAGTTACGACTCAAAAAACCAGGGCAAGCCGTCGAGTTACTTGAAAAAGCACTGGTATCACACCCTGAAGATGCCAACATCCTAGCTATCTATGGTTTTGCACTATTAACTATCGATGACAACGATGCACGCGCAGCCCTAGCTCTGCAAAAAGCGCTGGCCATTGATCCTGAACGTTACAAGGCACATACCCTACTGGCGCGACATTTTTTGGCTATTGGCAAAAACGAAAAAGCGTATGCACAATTCAATATCGCACTTGATAAAGCCCCTAAGGACCAGGCTATTAGGGATGGTTACATCAATGCGCTGCTGCGAAATAGTGAGCAACAAAAAGCCCTACAATTAGCTGATAGTTTTATCAAGCAATCACCAGAAGACCCTAACGTCTATCTACAAGCCGCCAAGATCAACGTAGCAAGCAAAGATCTTGCCGCCGCCGAGAAAAACCTTAGCAAAACTATTAGCCTAGATCGCAACAACGCTACCGCTTTACTGGGTCTCGGACAGTTACAGTTGATAGACAAACAGTGGACCAAAGCCTCCGACAATTTTCGTAAAGCACTGGCAGAAGAGCCTAGTGTTGGCGGCTACAAAGGCCTTATTACCGGCCAACAAGCTCTCAAACAAGGCAAAGAAATTATTAGCGAGCTGACCAAAGAAGCTACCACCAACCCTGCAAACAATACCTTGCATGCCGTACTGGCCGAATACTTCGCCCGTGAAGACCAGGCCGATATGGCATTACAGTTTGCCGCCAGTTCCACCAACACTCTGCCTATTTCCAACTATGCCCGATCTACCGCCATCAGCATTTATAGAACCCTATCAAAACGCCTGTTAGTAAGCGCAGGTATTGATGAGGCGCGCAGTCAACTTACTCCAGCAATTGAATTAGCCCCCAACAACACGACACTTCTTGGCGAACTCATCAACATTGAAGTGCAGGGTAAAAACTACAGTGAAGCTATCAAAATTGCCGACCAAATTGAGCAAATCGAGCAAGGCGCAGCGATTGGTAAGTATTTCAAAGGCCAAATATATACCAACCAACAACAATGGCCTGAGGCAATCAGTCATTTAAAAGCTGCCTGGAAAATACAACCTAATAATGCTATCGCCGCAACATTATTTGGCGCCCTGAACGCTAATAACGACAAGGACAAAGCCATGTTATTTGTCGATGAGTGGCAGCGATTGATACCCCTAAGCCCAACCCCACTGATTATCAAAGCGACACAACAGCAGCAACAAGGCAAAGCACTAGAGGCCATTGAGCTCTTCGAAAAAGCCATCAGTTTAAGCCCCAATAATGCTATCGCCTTAAACAACTTGGCATGGCTCTACTTCGAAAACGGCAATTCCAAAGCCCGCGAACTCGGCAATAGAGCTTATGAATTAGCCCCCAACAGCCCAGCTATTATGGATACCTATGGATGGATACTAGTGAATGACGGCAGCATCACCGAAGGAATAAAACTGCTAGAGCAGGCGGTTGCAGCCGGCCGTGCCAGCGGTGCAGATACAGCGGAAATTGAAGCGCATTTAGAGGCAGCAAGGACCAAGCAATAGGAATACTAGCACTCACAATCGTCACAGAAAACCTGACAATAACAATGAGGCCAACCATACTGGCCACTCATAACGCTTTCTCAAATTCTCGTTATCAGTAATAGTCGGTGGTCAATATTTATTCCGATGCATCAACCGACACCCAAGCAGAAGACCTGACCGCATCGGCCAGCTATTTTACGACCCAAGGGTCGGGGCCGGATACAATAAAAATCTATTCATTAACGACGGCGGTAAAATTGTCAGTGAACGCGCCATTAAACGCGCCCCATCAATGGCTGATAACAACTATTCGGTGGCGGCAAAATTACTCGGCATAGCAGGGCCAGCACTCTATGACCTTGATAAAAAAAATGATCTTCAGTCACGAAAGGGTTCGGGAATGCTGAAAATGAAAATTTTAGTAAGCTATTAATATTAACTTACTGTTTTTATGAATGCTCTCACAGCCTATAGCTCAGACCAAAAATACGGAAAAGAAACAGCTAAAAAAACAGAAAATACATGATATTAGATCTAGACCTTTCGCCTGAAATTCAGGAAATAAAAAATCATTATAATGAACTTATACAGAAAAAAGAGCTATAAAAGAAAGGCAGAGGCTTGTCCCCGGATATTACCCACTCAACAATAGGCAATATCACGGAGGCCTGCTGTAGATACTAGTTAATTATAATATCCAGGTTAGTAGGGGTTGATGGTGGTGATGCCGGCAAACCAAAACCAAAGGCACCCATATCAGAACCTGCACCACTGCCAGAACGCAACTGACTGCCAAGATGTGAAACATATTCACTAGTTGGGGTTAAATCCAAACCTAAAAAGTTATCCGTCACCTCACCAGCCAAACCCCCAGCTGAGACAACTGCCGGAGAAGTTTCCAGTAAATGCATATTTCTAGCGGCTGAATTAACAAAACCTATACTCGCACTGCCGGGCAGATTAATCACATTGTCTGCACCAGTAACATTACCATTGGTGTTGCTTATCCAGCCAGACGTGAACAAGTTTTTACCCAAATTGAAGTTCTGATCATCACAATAGGCCAACTTATGAGTCGGCACGGCTGAACCTGCAGTTCTGGGAATAGAGACAATAATATTATTGCGGAGATCTATCACACCTGGACGAGTACCCTCTGTAGCACACTCATAAGCACCAAAGGTTGTATTAAACAAGGTGACCGACGCCGCATAACCAAAGTCACTGAGGTTACCAACAGTAACTACTGTATTGTTATAGAAAAATAACCGACCATTTTCCATAGTTGCCCTACCATTGGGCCCCGCTGTGCCGTTATTACCCTGAGCCTGATGATCTTCGTTCCAGTGAAAATAGTTTGGCGTATAGTTTCCATCATTGACAAAAAGGTTACCGTAAATAAATGCATGAGCATAAGCGTCATTACTAAAACCTAACGCCAACCATCCATTTTCTGGCTCGGGTAAATCTATCCACCAGCCGGAAGGAGCGGATTCGAAATAGTTGTAACGGATAATGGTACCCGCACCACGGTCTTTTAATGCACTACCATAAGCACCCGCTCTTTGAGCACCGTAACGGTTATATTCATAAACCGTATTTAAGCCTTCTAAATATGTCTGGTGCTCGGTGTAGCTGGCAACATGACCGTTATTGTAAAAATGATTACCCCTAAGAGTGATGTCTCGAGCTAGTCCATCCCACCAATTATTACCACCTCCTGTCCAAGCGTATACCCCTTGGCCATTATTGTGGATCACACAATTTTCAATAAGGACATTCTGAGCGGATCGCAGATAAATACCCGCTGCAAAACCATTGTAATTTGCCGAGCTTCCATTCTCGCCCGTAAAACTCGAATTCACGTAACCATTTCTGATTTCAAGATTTTTAATTTCAATATAACCAGGCAGCACAGGATTCTCGCCCGCCCCCGGTGTTACAAAAACCACACCTAAAAACTGTATCGCACTGCTGCCCGTATTATCTTGCCAACGAAAGTCTGAAGAAGCAGGCGTAGTAGCATTTTGTCCGTCGATAACTGGCCGGTTACCGTTTGCATCCAGCACACCAATAACTCTAATAGGGTTCTGAGCCGTACCTCGACTCGTAATATTAAATTTCTCGTTATAAGTTGCATAGTGTATATAGACAGTATCTCCGCCCTGTAGAGAACTCCAGTTCACACCAGCTAATGATGCGATTGGCTGGCCCGGTCCAACATTATAGTCTGCCGCAGACACGACAATACTATTGGTAATTATTATTACCGCAACAACAGCCGTTTTAATGGCCTTTTCGACTATTCTACTAAAATTCATACTGTTCTCCGATAACTCTTAAGCTGTAAGCGCTAAGCCTATTTATCATACTTCAATGTCACTCTTCATTGCCTAAGGCCTGTCAAGAGACGATATACAACCCAAGAAGTCCAGTCCAAGCCCTTTACATACCTTCTTTAAAGAAGCTTTCCCGGAAATATGGATATTGGCTATATTGTCCATTAAAGAAGACCTCAAATCTCAAGAGTAGATCACAACTTTGTATATTGACTAGCAAAACACTAGCAATTTTTTTAAGGCATTAAAAAAGCCATCTTTTTATACTCCGGTACTCGACGAAAGTCGAAAAATTTTACATCATTGCATCATGATTTTTAAAATATATAAAAAAACCTTTAAAATCAACAGTTTAAATAATGGCATGAGTTTTGCTTTATTAAAATAGAGTTACACACACAGTCATAAGGAGAATCTTAATGTTTAAGATTAGTAATCAACTAGGTGCTATCGCACTTTTACTTTCAATAAGCGGAACCGCCAGTGCCGGTATCGTAAATTTTGATTTTACCAGCGATTATTGGTCTGGAGTTCAGGGACAATCTGAATTTAGCCGCGGTGGACTGACACTAAAATCAAACGGTGGAACAATGACCTTTAATAGCTCTAGCAGTGAGCAATCAGGCTGCGGGGGCTCATCCTCATTAACCGCTATCAATCTAACCTGTGATGGTGACGGCATTGGTATTCTAACTGATGAGATTACCGGCTATCAAAATCAATCAATCACCATTAGCTTTGCTGATCCAGTAGACGTTCTTGAAGTAGAACTACTAGACTTGTACCCTAACGAGGGCGGAGCTGGCATCCATGAAATAGCCATTATTAATACCTCTGACCTGTTCTCTAATCCCGTCAATATATGGGGCGGCTACATAGCTACCGGTTATCAGTCTAATGGCGTTACCACTTTGGAGTTTACCGCTGCGAACGATGCTTGGTCAGACTATGCAATCGCACGGATTACTGCAGTACCTGAGCCCGGCAGCCTTGCACTGCTTTCCATTGGTCTATTTGGCCTGGGGGTTGCAAGAAAACGCTCAGCCTAGTGAACCACTGACTAGAAGCCGCATCTGTAATCAGCAGATGCGGCTTTTCTATGCCTAAAAATAACTAATACCTCAAAACCATTTGAACATCCCCGCCTAATTACCTACATTGAGCTCACGGCGATCTAAGTGTTAACCAGTTTACTATAAATAAGATTACGTCTAACATGCCTCCAAGGAGAATTTGTTGACCATAAAATGATTAAATCCCCATCATGAAAAATGCATACTTATCGCCGATGTTACTTTTAATTTTACTATAAAAATAAGGCACTAAAAGATTGGCTACATATACCAGATTTGGATTTATTTCAGCGCTTTTTTGTTTTATCTTTTATCCGACCCTCTCGGATTTATTCGACAGATGGATACAGATAGATGGCAGCCAATCACATGGGATAGTAATCGTTGCCTTATTCGCAACCCTGTTCACAGAAAAACTTAAAACCATCTCTGCCCCATCGACTAGGCCATTTTACGGAGTGGGGATCACCGCACTATCGCTTTGTTCGGTTAGTTGGTATATATCAGCAAATTTAAATATAGAAATTTTTGAACAAACACTATTGCTGCCTATTATTCTCTTCCTCTGTTGGAGCCTGATGGGGATGAAAGCAGCGGTATCACTTCTACCCATTATTACCATGCTGATATTCTCCATACCAGTATGGAATTATCTCACAGTCTCTTTGGTTAATTTGTCTAGTGATGTGGTCGGTTTTTTGGTTGGACTATCAGGTATAACTGCTTTTATTGATGGCAGCAGCATATATCTCACCCATGGCAGAATATATATTGCTGAAGGCTGCTCCGGACTGCGCTACTTAACTATTTCCCTGGCACTCGCGTACTACTTAATTCTAACATCCACAACTCATTTTAAAACCAACCTTAAACTCATCTTAAGCGCTATCGCATTAGGACTAATCACTAATTGGTTGAGGATTTATATTATTGTTATGGTTGCTCATTACAGCCAAATGGAAAACAGCCTAGTAGAAGACCATGAGGCATTTGGCTGGATTTTATTTATCTGCGTATCGGCCCCATTTTTCTTTTTTGTTAAAACACTACCTAAGGCCGTCTTAACTGAGCCCGCCGAAACCTCCAAACTTAAGCTACCGCTAACACTGCTCAGTATTCCCGCCATGATTATTGGCCCGGCATTGTATTTACTAACTAACCCAGAAAATAATACAACCCCGATAAAAGATTGGACGCAATTCGGTTACCAGGAAATGGTCGATGGTGAACACTTACAGCCATATAAGCACCCTGACTCGCAACTAAACCTTATTAAAAATGAGGGTACCACCACAACTGAATTAGCCATTCACTGGCGGCAATCACAGCAGGACGACATGGTTCCCTATGTCGGGGACACATTTAATGGTAGTCACTGGAGAATAGTTAGTACGGAAATAATTGACTATGCAGACCATACCGCAAAACTTAGCGTTTTCAGACAACAATCTTATGGCCAATTTGCATGTACTCTATCCTGGTATAGCATCGGTCATTTTGATACGCCTCACTATTACCAGACTAAAATCTTGCAAATACCCTCTTCGATAATCAACGCCAATAGTCACTTTGTTGCGGTGGTGATCACCAGAGAAATAGATAACCAGAACTGCCAGAAGGATAAGCAGTCACTTATTAACACCGCAATAGATATCCACAAAGAACTCCAACAGCTCTTAGACTAAACAGTTACCTCCGCCCTAGAAACCCTTCGGCTTTTCGTTGTTAAAGAATTGATCAGATCTGTCAGATCTGTCACAGACTTTTTACAAAAAAATTGATAAAATTGCCGATTAATTCAATCTGAGACTGCACTATGTCAGCCAAAATCGTAATACTCATGGCATTAACTGCGGTACTGACAGCTTGTGGTGGTGGTGGTGGTGGTGATGGTGGTGGTGACAACCCCATAGTAAACCAGTCCCCCAGCGCCAATGCCGGCAGCAACCAGACAGTTATCACAGGTACACTGGTAACACTAGATGGCACCAGTAGCTTTGATA
>JBNMPW010000038.1:0-20495 GCA_051277205.1 Oceanicoccus sp.
TAAGCTCTTGATTTGGCAATAGCTTGTTGACTGATGTTGTGATTTTTGAAAATCATCGTTAACGGACCTAAATTTTTGAACATTTTTTAGGTGATATTGATAAGTCAGCAATTAACGCGCAGCAGCACAGGCCGTTAGGGCTTATGCAAACGACAGGCGCCCCACTATTTTAGTCTCAATTTTTTATTGGTTTTGTTGACTACAGAAGTAGTTTTTTTAGCTTGCCAGTGATTGTGATAAATGATGGTAGCGTTGCAAGTAGTAGTCTTCATCGCCGTACAACATCGCGAGCAATAACAGCCGCTTAAAGTGATGACCGACAATTAACTCATCTGTCATGCCAATACCGCCATGTAACTGTATGGCCTGCTGAGAAACGTACTTACCCGCCTCCGCCGTCTTAACTTTTAAGGCCGCGCAGGCCAGCGATGCCTGCTCAGAACCCTCATCAACTTGAATAGCGGCGTTATACAACAACGAGCGCATCTCTTCTACTTTCAGGTACATGTCGGCCATGCGATGTTGCAAGGCTTGAAATTTACTGAGCGGTTGACCAAACTGCTCGCGGGTTCGTGTGTATTCAACAGTAGCATCCATCAGCGCTTGCATGGCACCCATGGCTTCAGCGCCCATGGCAATGATCGACTCATCGATCACCCGCTCTACTACATCAATACCGTGATGCAGCTGGCCTAATAGTTGATCGGCGCCCAGGGTAACATTGTCAAAAGATATATTAGCGGCGCGACTACCATCGACCGCTGTGAATAATTGCTTGCTGACACCGGCCTGATTGGCATCGACAATAAACAGACTGACACCTTGTCGCTCACCGGACTGACCTGAAGTGCGCGCCGTCACTACCAGATAATCAGCAGCCTGAGCATTTAAAACGGCTAATTTACTACCCGATAATAGATAACCACCGGCCTGCTCCTCGGCCACTGTAGTGACAGCCGTTAAATCATATGCGCTTGTTAATTCTGCAAAGGCAAAAGCCCAGTGCTGGCTGCCATCGATAATGCTGCCAATATGCAGTTGCTGCTGGCTGAGCGAGCCGCCGTGTTTAAGAAAGCCACCACCGGTCACCACAGTGCTTAAGAAAGGCTCTCGCAGCAAGCCCTTACCCAGTGCTTCGGCCATGACCATGACATCAACAGCACCACCGCCGAAGCCGCCTTGCTCTTCACTAAATGGCACCGATAACCAGCCAAGTTCTGCAAATTGCTGCCAAAATTCAGCTGAGAAGCCCTGTTGGCTTTTGATCAATTGACGATGACGATCAACATCACAATTATCGCGGACAAATTTGTCCACGCTGTCTTGCAACATTGACTGCTCTTCTGAGAGTGAAAAATCCATAGATGTTCCGGTATTATTACACGTTGAGCCGTACTTAAATGGCCGGCTGTTACTAAGGACCCCGACCTGAGAGGCCTGCAGACATTCAAAAAGCATATTCTGCTGATCATGCTAGCAAAAGAAACCTAGCAAAACAATCAATCCTTACTGTTTTATTTTTAGTGAATTTCCCTTAAACTCTCCACCCTACTATTGCTTGATACAACAATCACTAAAAGGTCGGCAATGAGAGAAAAAATATGCGTGGTAGTGGGTGTCGGCGCCGGTATCGGCAGAGCCTGCTGTCAACTATATGCCCTTAAAGGCTATCGCGTGATCATGATGGCGCGTCAACAGGTTACGCTTGATGAGCTAGCGGCTAGTTTACCGGGTAGCAACACCACTATTGCTGTCGATGTTACCGATCAAGCGGCTATTACTCAGGCCTTTACTAACATTCAGAAGCAGTTCGGTGCCATTGATGTGATGATTTACAACGCCGCCCGTGGAAGTTTTGGTAGCTTTTTAGAGCTCGACCCCAAAGAGCTTGAACAAAACTTCGCCGTCAACACCATGGGCCTATTATATTGTGCCCGCGCTGTAGCACCAGCGATGATCAAGCGCGGTACTGGCGCTATTATGGTGACTGGCAATACTGCAGCTACCAGAGGTGGCGCAAAGTTTGCGTATTTTGCGCCCTCGAAAGCGGCGGCTAGAATTTTATGTCAGTCAATGGCGAAAGAACTTGGACCAAAACATGTCCATGTCGCATATTTAGTCATAGACGCTGCGGTAGACGGCCCCTTTGGCCGCAACCACTGCCCTGACGAAAGCGATGATTTTTTTATCCAGCCGGCAGCTATAGCCGAAGCTATTTGGTTTCTCGACCAACAACCGCAAAACAGCTGGACCTTTGAATTAGACTTAAGACCCCACCGGGAATCTTGGTAACCACTAAGAGCCCTGTATTTTAACCAACACGGGAAATACGCAATGAACGCAGCAGATGATCCGGTAAGCACCGCCAGCCAAGCAATGGCCGCCATACTAGCGACGCAGCAAGAAGCCGTTACTAACGGTGGCGCCGTGTCTATAGAAACACGCATTGATCGTATTGATCGCTGTATAAACCAATTGCTGAAGTATCAACATCAACTTGCCGACGCCATGAGCAGTGATTTTGGTCATCGCTCACAACAACACAGCTTAATG
Source organism: Oceanicoccus sp. (assembly GCA_051277205.1). Taxonomy (GTDB): domain Bacteria; phylum Pseudomonadota; class Gammaproteobacteria; order Pseudomonadales; family Dasaniaceae; genus Oceanicoccus. The sequence continues at coordinate 2,554 of JBNMPW010000038.1, forward strand.
ATGGATGTAGGCGCAGGTATTGCTCCCATGCAACATGCGAAAAAACACCTCAAGAAATGGATGCGATCTGAAAAACGCAAAACCATGTTTCCTCTTGGCTTGCTAGGTGCAAAATCGCGTATTGAATATCAACCGCTGGGCGTGATTGGTATCATCAGCCCATGGAACTTCCCCGTAAACCTGACCTTTGGCCCACTGGCCAATGTGCTGGCAGCCGGTAATCGCGCAATGATCAAACCTTCAGAGTTTACCCCCGCGACCTCTGAAGTAATGAAGACAATGATTGAAGAGGTTTTTGATCCCAGCGAAATAGCTGTTATTACGGGTGGCCCAGAAATTGGACAAGCATTTAGTGGGCTCGCCTTCGACCACATGATCTTTACCGGCGCGACCTCTATCGCTAAACACGTAATGGCCGCCGCCGCTAAAAACTTAGTACCTCTCACTTTAGAGCTTGGCGGAAAGTCGCCGGTGATCATTGGTAACGGTGCCGACAGCGAACTCTGCTTTGACCGTGTTATGTGGGGCAAAGTGTCCAACGCCGGGCAAATCTGTTTGGCACCTGACTACTGTTTTATTCCCGAGCAGCAATTAGAGCAATACATTGACGGTTTTAGCGCGTCTGTTTCAGCAATGACGCCGACAATTATCAACAACCCGGACTACACCTCGATAGTAAACGAGCGGCACTACCAGCGCCTGCAAAGCTATATCGTAGATGCTAAAGCCAAAGGTGCACGAGTGATTGAAATAAACCCCGCCAATGAAGACTTTAGCAATCAACCACACCACAAAATGCCAGTGACGTTGATTATCAATCCACCCGATGACGCGTTGGTGATGCAAGAAGAAATTTTCGGCCCTATATTAGCCGTCAAAACCTATAGTGCTTTTGAAGACTGCGCACGCTTTATTAACAAACAACCCCGCGCATTAGCGTTGTATTATTTTGGTAGCGACGCGCAACAAGAACGTTATGTACTGGACCACACCATTACCGGGGGTGTAACACTTAATGATGTAATTATGCATGTAGGACAGGAAGAGCTGCCCTTTGGCGGCGTTGGTCCCAGCGGCATGGGCGCCTATCACGGCCATGATGGTTTCAAAAATTTCAGTCATATAAAAGCAATTTATAAACAATCGAAAAAAGATATTGCCGGCATGGTCGGTATGCGCCCACCGTTCGGGCCAAAAATTGAGAAAACTTTAAAACAAATGCTGAAAGCGTAAGCTTCGCAATAAGGCAAATACTATGGAACAGATACCTAATCATTATTTACGCGCATGTCTTGGCGGTATCGACGATAAAGCAAGCATTGTTAAGTTGCTCGATGACATTGGCATACCTCAGTTCAAGTACCATCAAACTGAAGGCTATATCACGCGCGAGCAGTATATGGCTCTAGTCAGAGAAATCTGGAAAGTCAGTAATGATGAGTTTTTTGGCCTAACGCGGCAACGCTGCAAAACCGGTATGTTCGCCATTATGGCAAAGATATGTAACCAGCAAGCTTCTTTGCGGGCAGTCTATGAAACATGGGTCAATCTGTATTCTACCGTCCGTGAAGATATAGCGATGGAGCTCAGCATCGAAGACGGTGTTGCCTCTATTAGCTTTAGCTTAAGCCAACCTGAACTCGATAAAGATCATTTTCTCAGCGAGTTTACCTTGGTCACGCTACATCGCTTTGGTTGCTGGTTAACGGGCAAGCCTATTCCTTTGCAGAACGTAAGTTTAGCCTATGCGAAGCCAAGCCATCACAGTTTATATCCGCAAATGTTTAACTGCGAAATAGAATATGACCAAAGCTCGACAACATTGAGTTTTGATGCAGATTATCTGTCATTACCTCTGGTCAGAAATCAGCGGGAATTAAATCTTGCTTTAAAAACAGCACCGATGGCATTTTTAGAAATACCTATAGACCACAGTAGCTATAGCAATCGTACCAAGGCTATTTTACTGAGCTATTTTAAACAGAAAAAAACCTGTCCAAACTTGGGGCAAACAGCAACTTCCATGGCGGTCAGTGAGCGTACTTTACGCCGAAAATTAAAAGTTGAAGGCGAAAGTTTTCAAGATATTAAAGATGAAATCCGCAAGGATATCGCTATTGACAAATTAAAACGCGAAAGCTTGAGCTTAGAAGATATCGCCGCACAACTAGGCTTCGCTGAGCAATCCACCTTTGCTCGCTCGTTCAAACGCTGGACAAAGGTAAGCCCGGCACAATATCGAGATCAACATATGGAAATAGCAATGAGCGGCACCAACAAGCCGGTTTACTCTATTTATTACTAAAGCCATCCCGGTCAGTTTTAAGCCACAAGAAATAATAAGGTGATCATCATGACAACACTTAATCTCAGCTGCGACCAAGTGCTCACCACCACCCGCGCTGTGCGTAAACGGCTAGACTTTGACCGACCAGTACCGCTTGAAGTTATTGAGGAGTGTTTACAAATTGGCTTACAAGCGCCATCAGGGTCTAACTCTCAGGGCTGGCATTTTATGCTGGTGACTGACGAGGCTAAAAAAGCAGAAGTGGCAAAGTGGTATCAAAAATCTTTCGCCGTTTATGAAGCAGGCCCGGCTCAACCAACCAAACTGCATACCGATGACCCCAGCATGCAACAGACCCAAGAAAAGGTATTAAGCTCAGCACAATATCTTGCTGCCAACATGGCTAAAGTTCCTGCCATGTTAATCCCCTGTTTTGCCGGCCGACTCGACCCAGCGGATGCAACTCACTCTCAAATTGCCAGTACCTATGGCTCTATTCTCCCTGCAACTTGGAGTTTTATGTTGGCGGCAAGAGAGCGCGGCATCGGCACTTGCTGGACCACACTGCACCTGGCCTATGAAAAAGAAGTGGGCGAAATTGTTGGTATCCCTGACACGTTCAGCCAAGTAGCCTTAATACCTATCGCCTATTCCAAGGGTACTGATTTTAAAGTAGCACCCCGTAAGCCTTTAGACGGTGTGCTGCACTGTAACAATTGGTAATATTTTGACGCTGTCAATTGTTACGCTGTCGATTTTAGAAAATAAAATCATGTGCGACACGCAATAAAATACCGCCTAATTGCTCGGCAGCTTTCACAACCCATTGTTCTACCGCCTTATAATCTGCAGCATCAACACTGGTACCGTAAACCGTGCCAATGGCTGATAGCTCTTCAATGACACGTCCAATACCCCGACTCTCACCTGACACCAATGCTTTTTCCCAGCTAGCTGTAAGTCCATTATTTCGCCCTATTATTGCTCTTAATTATTATCTAGCCATTAAGGTTTTGTGAAATCATTTTTATCCGTGATATGCGGGGTAAAACTGTATAACACCAACATAACTGCCAAACCGGAAACTATGCATTAGGTCATATAAATCACAGCTATGGGCGTTAAATCAAAGCCTTTTGATCCGCTGCGGTATTGGCTGGCAAACTGATAGCATCAACACGCTCACGCCAAGCCATCAATGCCGGCAGCGACTGCATCATTGCATTGGCTTCTTCTGCTCGCTCCAAAACCGTACACATGCTGACAACCGCGAGATCTGCAGCCGTTAAATCAGCGCCCACTAAAAAATCATTATTGGCAACCAAGGTCTCGATAGATTGCAGATGAACCTCCATTTCTGCGCAAACATCGTGTTTATTTTTACGACCGATACCTTGCTGTGATGCTTGCTTGGAGATGAGCTTAGGGATCAGCGCGCGAAAAATTTTCGCCATCAAACCACTGTCTTCTAACAACAAATCATCGGCTAATAACTGTACATTATTGGGCCAGCTGCGCATGGTGAGATCATAGAAATACAAACTCTCATCTGCCCAATCCTCAATAATATGCGCCTGTGCTTTTAATAGCGGGTCAGCAGGCATTAAGGGGTTTGCCGGGTTCAGCGTTTCCAAATAATCAATAATCGTGGTGCTATCTGGGATAAACTTACCCTGATGCTCCAAGACCGGGGCTTTACCGGTTGGGTTAAGTTTTTTAATTTTACCGGCGCCACTCAGACCATAATTGACGACATCAAAATCGAGCGCTTTAAAATACATCGCGCGCCGTACTTTAGCGGCAAATGGCGATACTTGATACTGGTGCAATACGAGCTTATCGGACATTGTTATCTCTCTACAAAGTATGATTGAACATCCCTGTTTAAAAGCCGATTGCGTTAACCGGCTCTACGAAACAGATACGCCAAAAAATTAATGTGGCTGCATCCGGATACCACCATCCATACGAATACACTCACCATTGATATACCCATTTTCTATCAAGGTAGCCGCTAAATGGGCGATTTCTGAAGGCTTACCCAAACGCTTTGGATAAAGTACTGTACTGCTCAAAGCGTCAATAGATTCCTGCGGCAAACCGTTGAACAACGGTGTATTGATCAAACCAGGAACCATGGTATTAACTCGAATACCATAAGACGCCAAATCGCGTGCTATGGGTAAAGTCATGCCCACAATACCGCCCTTACTTGCACTGTAAGCCGCTTGCCCCACTTGCCCTTCATAAGCTGCAACTGATGCCGTATTAATAATGACACCGCGTTCGCCGTCTTCATTTACAGGCTCATTGGCCGCCATTTTTTCAGCCGCTAAGCGCAGCACATTAAAAGTACCGATCAAATTAACATTAATCACCTGCGTGAAGCTTTCTAATGGAAAAACGCCTTTGCGGCCGAACGTTTTGGCGGCGTTACCAATACCGGCACAGTTCACACAGATATGAATAGCACCAAAATCATTGACGACATTATTAATAGCTCGCTGCACAGATGCTTCATCAGTAACATTCACTGACTGATACATCACCGCGTCGCCCATCTCTTTAGCAAATGCAGTACCCGCCTCTTCATTCATATCAAAAATTGCGGCGCGGCCGCCTGCGGCGACTATTTTTTCAATAATCGCTCTACCAAGACCCGAAGCACCGCCGGTAACCACTGCGACTTTGTCTTTAATTTCCATTACTTTATCCTCTGTTTAAAAATAATAAATATCAGGGCGTCAATACCCAGCCACCGCTAATAAAAGGGTGCAGGTATAAAACCGCCAAATAACTGCTTATTGCTAGCAAAAGCACCAACATATCACGACTCAAACTAATCGGCGCGGGCGATGCTGATGGTTTACGCTTGCTAAGAGACCATGTTTTGATCGCCGCAAAAACTGCCAGGCTGCCAAACAACAATACCGACGCGAGATCACCGTTATAGGTGAGATGCGCCAAACCCCAAAAAAATACAAAGGCCAACATCGGGTGCTTGACCCAACGCTTTAGATTGGTAGGGAAAAACATGGCGGTAAAACACAGCATCGACAACAACATCAACCCCAAATTAATATGTCTAGCCCACATCGGCGGTGACCAAAGTGTAACAAAATCTGCCTGCCCTTTACCCATCACAAACATCAACAGTCCCGCCAGTGATAACAATGTATAGCCCAATATATAGGCCTGTTCACTGAAGCGGTCAGTAATCGTTTGGCGAATACTGCCCGTATTAGGAATAAAATGAGTGAGATAAAATAAGATCAAACCACACACTAATAGTGTCATCGTTATAGCCCTGTATTTATTGTTACTTTTGTTTAGTGACCAGCCGCAAACCAACTAAATACTTTACTGAAATTGAAAATTTCAGCCATTACTATCTGTTAATGTTAGCTACAACAAAAGCTGCTTACTAGCCTGAGCGCTTTTTAAAGGGCAAGACAAACAGGTTTTCATAGATGGCGATACCCAGTAAAATTAAGCCACAACCCATTAGCACCGACTGTGTCACCACTTCACCCGCCACAGCCTGCCCCAGCATCAAAGCAAACACCGGTGTAATCAACAAACTAAGCGCCACCAGCCCCACACTCATACGACTCAAAACATAGTAAAAAAGGACAAACCCCACTAAAGATCCTACTACCGCTAAATATATAATCGACCAGCCAGAGGTGGCACTGAAGGTAATCTCCGTTTGCCCATCCAGCAACCACCAACTGAGCAGTAGGCCAGGCAGCGAAAAACTGATGGCACCCAGAGTTTGATCCAGGGGGGCGATAATACGGTGCTGGCTGTACAACTTTACCAGTACTGTACTGGTGGAAAATAACATGGCGGAGCAGAGCACTAACAGTATACCTATAGCGCCTCCGGCATCCATTGCCAACTGGCCAGAAAAAACAAAAGCCAAACCACTAAAAGCGATTAACTGGGCAATTAGTTTACGACGGGTAAAAAAGTTTTCCTTCAGTATGACGTGAGCCAACAAGCCTGTCATAAAAGGAGATAGCCCCATCACCACTGCCAATAGGCCTGAAGGAATACGTTCAGCGGCGTAGTAGATCAACACCAAAGTAGGGAAAATACCGATCGAGCCAACTGAATAAAGCTTCAGATTACGCTTATCAAACACCGTCAAACGGCGCATTAGTGCCAGCAGTAACGCGCCGATCGCGAGTGCCAACAGCATTCGCAAGCTGATCGCTGCGATGGGCGTAACACTGTCACTGCTTAGCTTGATCGCTAAAGGTGTAGTGGACCAGATCACCAGTGTCAGCAAATAAGCAAAAAGGGGCATAATACCTCGTTTGGCGAAGGCTCATCAGAGCCATTAAGGCGTCATTAATCCATAAGCCGACTCGACGCACAACAGTCTAAAGTCTAAGTGGCCGATCAATAAAAGAAGCGTTGATAAAGCGCTGTACCCCGTATCGCAACATTTCAATAATTGTTAGCCGCTGGGTCAAGGTATTAGGCCAGTGCTAGCTGCTGATAACGCTGTTCTAATGCCGCATATACCTGAATATTAAAATCATCCGCGGCACCATCGAGCTCGGCAAGAATCTCTACCAGATGCTCATTATCCTCACGCCCCTGCCACAGTTTGATGTAGCTGCCATCTTTATAACCGTTGTCTTGGCGAAAAAAGTTCAGCACATTTTTACCGACATATTTGCTGTAGAGCTCATCAAAATCCATCTCGACGGCATTCATCAGATTCCAAAACAGAGCTACTGAAAAGCTTTTACTTTCCAAGCTATCCTGTGCCAGCGCTTCAGTAGCGTCGTGTACGGACTGCTCTTGGTATTTATAGCCGAGCAACTGCCCTTCCATCAATTCGGCAATGTCTTCTAACGTTTCACCCTCAGTAAACAGCGCACTCATACCAAAATGCCAGATATCAATCACTTCCAGTTTGACCTGATCCATTTCCGGCGTTTGTTTTTTCCACCATTTGTAACCGTAATGTTCGATTAACTCCCCGCACTCAATCCAGATTGCGCGATACCACTCGTGGCGCTGGGTAATCCAATCGCTGTGAACTTTCTGGTTCATCTTGTCTTGCATCGCTAACATGGTCACAAAGGCTTGCTTCATTGATCAATCCTATCTTTGCCGGGTAATTTAATAGCCACCGATTATAAACAGCGTCGAGGTTGATTAGTACCGCTGTGGTCTATTTTTTCCGCGGCTGTCATCTCCAGCGTTATGCAAAAGCTGTGTTCCAGTATTGGGTCCATTTCCAATCAATGTTACAGTGCGCGCCACACCATCAACCATCTGCTCAAGCTGCCATCATGCCGATACGCCTGATCTTATTGTTAAGCCTTATCTTGCCACCATTGCTGACCAGCTTCAGCGTTCAAGCGGCGGATATTGAACTGCAGCCAGGGTTAGAAAAACTGGCGCTAGACCCATTGCTCGAATACCTCCATGACCCCGAACAAGTTCACCAAGTCGATAACATCTTAAACACGATCAATAGCCAACAACTCAACTGGCAGCCTGGCAGCCATAGAAGCAATAGCGTGCTGATGGAATCGGGCCTGTATTGGTTTAAAGGGACGTTAATTAATAACAGCGACAAGACTATCAAACTGACCCTGCAGGTTGATTATTCGTCGATCAATGTTGCCGACTTATATATTCTACAAAGCGATGGCTTGGTCGAAACAGCCTATTCAGAAGCCGGTTTAGATAGCCGCTTTGATAATCGACCACTGCGCCACCGCAACCTCATCAATCAATTATCGCTGGCACCACATTCAGAGGTCACTCTGCTATGGCGCATTATTAATCAACCGATATTTGAGTTTCGTGCTACGGCCTGGCAACCAGCCGCTTTTAATCGCTGGGATCAAGATGTACAAATTATCTACGGCATGCTGTATGGCATACTTGCGGTTATGGCGCTGTACAATTTATTTCTGTTCTATGCCACCCGACAAAAAAGCTATCTGTACTATGTATGTTATGTGGCCAGTGCGGGCTATTTAATTGCCGCTGAGCTAGGCCATATTTATCAATACCTTGCCACCGATCAAGTCTGGGCAAAGCAGCTATTTTATGCAGCCGCTTATGTCATTAATATCATCGCCTTTGCCCAGTTCAGTATTTACTTCCTCAATCTGAAAAAGCATTCGCGGAATTTGCGCCGCGCCATTCGGATTATGGCCTTGGTCACGGCATTGGCCAGCGTAGCTGTATTGCTAGGCAACCATATCAGCACCATCTATCTAGGCCTTATCAGCATCATATTGATGTATGTGACTGCACTTTGGGCCGCAATTGTCGTTCGCCGTCTCGGTATTATCTCCGCCGGACATTATATTATTGCCATTATGGTATTGGTGTTTTCTTTCGCCACCACCAATATGGCCACACTGGGTTTGATACCCAGTAGTATGCTAACCGATAGCTTAGTCGCCATTGGCACCACCATCATGCTGGTATTTTTCTCGTTAGCACTGGCTGATCGCATTAACCAGTTGCAAAAAGAAAACAGTGACGCCAGTCTCGGCATGTCAAAAGCCAATGGTGAGAAACTGAAAGCCCGCACCGAACTGCTGACATCTCAGATGGAGCGTATCAAGCTAGAACAAGCGGCTAGCCAAGCCCGCATGGAAAGCCGCTCCAAAAGTGACTTTCTCGCTACCATGAGCCATGAAATTCGCCAACCTATGAACAACGTAATGGGTTTCACTGAACAGCTAAAATCGACCTCTCTGGATGACAAACAGAATCAGTATTTAAACAGTATCGAGCGCTCCAGCCAATCATTACTGGCGATTATTAATGACCTGCAAGATTTTGCCAAAATTGAAGCCGGTGAAATGGAGCTTGAACTCGCCAGCTTTAATTTAGAAACTTTACTGGACGATTGCGTTTCTACTTTCTCATTGCGAGCTGCCGAGAAACAACTCAACTTTATCGCCGACCTAAAACCGGGAATTGACCCCGTACTGCGCGGTGACGCCAGTAAGCTAAAACAAATCATCCTCAATTTGCTAAGTAATGCGTTCAAGTTTACCGACCGCGGTAATATAACGCTTAGCGTTAGCAGTACCAGCAAGGCCAGCATCAACTCTATTGAGCTCAAGTTTGAAGTCACTGACAGCGGTATTGGCCTCACCCAGCAAGAACGACAACGGTTATTTACCCCTTTCCATCACGCCGACGATACAACCTATGGCCGCTATGGTGGCAGCGGCTTAGGGCTAAGTATCAGCAAACAACTGGCCGAATTAATGGATGGTGATATTGGTGTTGTCAGCGAGGCCGGTCAAGGCTCTTGCTTTTGGTTCACCGCCCGCTTATTAATCGACGAGCATCCCGACAAATCGCTGCTGCGTGAAAAATCCTCCCGCCTTGCGCAACAACGGCTATTATTGGTCGACCCCAACCCCGTATCGGCGGATATCATATGCCGGCTGTTGACTAACTGGGGAATGAAAACGGTCAGCTGCCAAACAGTAGCCGAGGCAGGAGGTCAGTTGCAACAAGCTCAACAAAAGCAGCAAGGGTTTGATATTGTCTTAGCCGAGCACTATCTCGGTGACGGCGACAGCCTTGAGCTAGCGCGCCAGCTTCAACAACCAGAATTCCAAAATACCAGTTTTGTGTTAATGGCCTCTAGCAACAAACTAAAGCAGCCCACCAACTTCAATGACCTTAATATTGAAATATTATTAGAGAAACCAATCACCAACGCACTGTTACATGACGCCTTAATCAGAGCCATTTCCCTCCCGCAGCAATCGGCAGATAATCCCGCGTCACAGCAAATCGACGGCACGAACCTTAGTGTGTTGTTGGCTGAAGACAACCCAGTAAACCAACTCGTTATCCAAGGGCTGCTCAAGCATTTCAACATCAAAGTTGATCTTGCCGCCAATGGTTTACAAGTACTGCAGCGTGCTGAACAGCGACGCTACGACTTAATATTGATGGACTGCGAGATGCCAGAGATGGATGGCTACGAAGCTAGTCATCAAATACGCGCCAAAGAGCAGCAAAACGACCAGCCAGCAGTCACTATTATTGCGCTTAGCGCCCATGCGAGGAGTGATCACAAAGCCCGTGCTATCGCCTCAGGGATGAATGGTTACTTAACTAAGCCGGTGACATTAAGCGAATTGAGAGGCGTTATTGAGAAAGCTATCAACTCATAGCTATAAGCTTTAGAGCTTTTCAGCAGCAGCTAATGGCCTATAACTAGGCCATTAGCCATAGGGCTAATGTTTATCCACAGATTCTGTGGATAAGTCAGTGGATAAAGTGCTTATATAAGCTCAAGAATACTATACAGACAACAACTACATCTAATTGATCAATATTTGACCAGTATATTTAATCCTTTAAAATCAATGGCTTATGTAATTTGTATGGATGTACAGTGATTTTGTCAAAGAAATGGCTTCCTACTTAAGAAGGTAAACAGTAATGTGCATAACGTTCCCGTAAAAGGTTAGTGGCCAATGACCTGCGAAAGCAACAGTACAGCTAAGTTGAGCGAAACTGTCAGATATTCACCGAAGCATGAGACAAGTGCCTTACTAAAGTTTGGCCGCTATTTCATCATCGCAAGCGTGTTATTTTTGCTCAGTAACAATACCTATCCCGCCGACAAATTAAGCCTCGACCAACTCAAGCAACACGCCGAACAAAAATTTGCTGGCAACGTTATCTATATAGAGGCCACCAGCAAGGCTGATATTTTTTTAATCAGAATGATTAGCGCCGACGCGCGCGTTTTTCTGCTGCACGCCAATGCCAGCACCCAAGAAGTGAAGCTCAGCAAAAACACACCTAATGAGAAAAAGTAGCAGCGACTGCTTTATCAGCCGCTGCGGCGGAAAATAATAAGCTTATTTGCTCGCGCGTAGACCAATCGTCATATTAAACACAGGTTGCTGCTCACTATGATCATAACGGTCGGCAACATAGTAGCCTTCGCGCTCAAATTGAAAACAATCTTCAGGCTTCGCTGCTACCAAACTTGGCTCTATCCAGCAGCCTTGCAATACTTTTAATGAATCAGTATTAATGTGTTGCATAAAGTCCTCTTCGCCGCGGTCAGGCGCTTCATGCACGAATAACCGATCGTAAACACGTATCGTCGCCTGCTTACCATGACTGACTGACACCCAATGAATGACACCCCGAGGCTTCATACCTTCCGGAGGATTCTCACCGACCGTGCCAGGCACTAAAGAACAGGTAATAGCGGTGATACTGCCCGCCTCGTCTTTGATGACCTCATCGGCCTTGATCACATAAGCGCCGCGCAAACGAACATATTCACCCGCCACCAAGCGCTTAAACTTCTTACGACTAAGACTGGTGTCTTCAGAAAAGTCAGCCCTATCGATCCACAATTCTCGGCTAAACGGTAATTGCCGCTGCCCCATAGATTCATTGTTTGGGTGCGCCGCGACGGTCAGCATTTCGACCTCAGTATCAATGTGCTCGGCGAAGTTACTAATTACGATTTTCACCGGGTCCAATACGCACATCGCTCTGGGAGCATGATCATTAAGATCTTCGCGAATAAAAAATTCCAGTTGCGCGATATCAACCACACCATCAGTTTTTGCTACTGCCAAACTCTGGCAAAAATTACGTACCGCTTGCGCGCTATAACCGCGCCTGCGCATACCCGAAATGGTCGGCATACGCGGGTCATCCCAACCATCGACAGCGCTTTCATCGACCAGCTGCTTAAGCTTGCGCTTGCTGGTAACGGTATAGTTTAAGTTTAAGCGACCAAACTCATATTGCTTAGGGGTCGCTGGCACCGGTAAGTGCGCCAAAAACCATTCGTAGAGTGGGCGGTGATCAGCAAACTCCAGCGTACACACCGAGTGGCTAACACCTTCAATGGCATCTTCCTGGCCATGGGCAAAATCATAGGCAGGATAGATGCACCACTTGTCGCCAGTTTGATGGTGCGACTCTTTGCGGATGCGGTACAAAATCGGGTCTCGAAGATTCATATTAGGCGAGGACATATCAATTTTTGCGCGCAACACGCAACTGCCTTCATCCAATTCACCGGCGCGCATTTTTTCGATCAGCGAGAGATTCTCTTCCACGCTACGATCACGATAAGGGCTGGGCTTACCGGGTTTAGTCGCCCAGCCGCGGTATTCGCTTGCCTGCTCCGGTGATAAATCACATACATAGGCATCGCCAGATTTTATAAGATGTAGCGCCCATTCATAGAACTGATCAAAATAGTTAGAGGCATAACGCACCTCGCCAGCCCACTGAAACCCTAACCAACGCACATCTTCTTTGATTGCATCAACAAACTCCTGATCTTCTTTGGCTGGATTGGTGTCATCAAAACGCAGATTACACTCGCCCCCAAAGGTCTCGGCTAGGCCAAAATTTAAGCAGATAGATTTGGCATGACCAATATGAAGATAGCCGTTAGGCTCCGGCGGGAAACGGGTGACGACTTTGCTAATACGACCTTCCGCCAAGTCTTGTTTGATAATGGCTTCGATAAAATTATCGGCTTTGGCGACGTCGCTGCTGTCAGTGTTGCTCATTCGGGGGCTCTTTTAGTGGAGTTGTATTGCTTTGATAATTCAGTTTGGTATTTCCTAGCGAAGGGAGGTTCCGCCAAGCCGACAAAAGCCGTATTATAGCGGCTTTGTGATTTAACATACAAAGCGGCTTTGCTTTATTGTCGCCTAATCAACTTACCAGTGACTCTTTTACACAAATTACTTTCACACCAATTAACGGGTACGAACAAAATGGTTATTCTGAAAACAAACTATGGCGACATCACTATTGAGCTGGATTACGAGAATGCTCCAAAGTCAGCGGAGAACTTCGCCCAATATGTGAAAGACGGCTATTACGACGGTACTATTTTTCACCGCGTGATCAACAATTTCATGATTCAAGGCGGTGGCTTTGAGCCAGGTATGACAGAGAAAGACTCTCGTGAGTCGATTGAAAATGAAGCTGATAACGGGTTAAAGAATGACCATGGCACACTGGCTATGGCCAGAACCAATGATCCTCATTCAGCCAGTTCACAGTTTTTCATCAATGTAAAAGATAACGACTTCCTCAACCACAGCGGCAAAAACAGCCAAGGCTGGGGTTATGCGGTATTCGCCAAAGTGACTGAAGGTCTAGACGTGATAGAAAAAATCAAAGGCGTCACCACTACTATGGCTGGCGGCCACCAAGATGTACCCGCTGAAGATGTCATTATCAACTCAGCTGTGATCAGCGAAGATTAAGCTCTAAACTATGACGACACTGTTTATATCTGATCTTCATCTTGACGCAAAACGCCCGGCAGTAACGCAGGCGTTTTTGCAATTGCTGCAAGAGCAAGCGGCAAGTATCGATGCGCTCTATATTCTCGGCGATTTTTTTGAGATATGGATTGGTGATGACGAACGCAGTGAGCTGATCGAGGAAGTCACTGCCGCCCTCAAAAAATTCACTGCTACCAGCACCCCGCTCTATCTAATGCACGGTAATCGAGATTTTTTTATCGGCGATAGCTTCTGCCAACAGACCGGCTGCCAATTAATTGCAGACCCTACGGTGATTGATCTTTATGGTAAGCCCGTGCTGCTGCTGCACGGTGACAGCCTGTGCATTGACGATCATGAATATATGGCATTTCGGCAACAAAGTCGCAACCCCGCATGGCAACAACAAATGCTGGCACTGCCCTTAGAGCAGCGTCGGCAAATTGCAGCCCAAGCACGCGCCCAATCAACAGACGCCAATAGCAACAAAGCGGAAGATATAATGGATGTCAATGGGCAAGAGGTGATCAAGGTGCTTGAAGCACATCATTGTGCCACCATGATCCATGGCCATACTCATCGGCCAGCGATTCATCAGCTCACATTATCATCTGAAACAGGTCTTCGCATCGTATTGGGTGATTGGGAGCAGACGGCCTGGCAACTGATCTATGCGCCAGACCATCAGTACGATTTACAGGAATTCGCTATCAATTAGCCATAATAAACATCATTTATAGTACAAATGACATAAAGCATACATTTTCGTCAGACAGCAAAAGGATTAATAACACTATGAAAAAGATTATGACAATTGCAGCCGTAAGCTTGATGTTAGCAACCAGCCCGCTCACTGTGGCTGACAATACTAAAATGGTCATCAAACACCGACAAGGTGTAATGGAAGCCATTGGTGGCCATTTCGGTGCCGCCTTCTCATCAATGCGCGGCATGGATCAATTCAACACCAATCAAGTTTTTCACGCCGAGTCACTAGCCGCACTGGCAAAAATTTCTGCCGACACCTTCCCCGCCGGTAGCGGCGATGGAAAAACCAAAGCGTCGGCGGATATCTGGGAAAAACCCGAAGAGTTTAAAAAAGCGATGGATGAGTTTGTCGCCAAGGCTAATACATTTGCCGCCGCGTCAAAAGCCGATGACCTTGCCGCCTATGGCGAAGCCGCCAAAGCACTGGGGAAATCCTGCAAGGGTTGCCACGATAACTTTAAAGAAAAATAGCCGCGCTTAAAAGCGGGTAGATTCCGGCGGTCTTCTAACCGGAATCTATCCAATCACACCGTCATTGGGTAGTCTTTTAGCAGGAATCCAGTGCCGTTGAGTATCACAGCTGTACTAAATACCAACACAGCAGGCCACTGATAACCATCAACAACAGCAACATCGGCAACGGTAATACACTCCCACCCTGTGCATCTTCTCCCTGTTTATAACCCGTCACCATCGGCCCCACTAAGTTTTTTCGCTTAACCCATTGGTAGTAAGCCACCGCAGCGATATGCATAACCACTAACAACAAGATCAGCCGAAAACTGACCGCATGGATACTGCTGGCAATACTGATCCAGCTTTCTTCAGCCCAAGCCACCCACGGACCTTCAACAAAAATTTCATCGGTGGTTAGTAAACCAGTAAACGCTTGCAGCAATAACGCCAACACCATCACGAGTATCATCCAGCTACCCAATGGGTTATGGCCGGTAAATTTACGCTGCCCCGCCAGGTATTGTTTGATGGCGCGCGGCGAAAAATGAAAATGCTTAATATGGCCGTAGTCACGTGAAAATATCGATGTTAATAAGCGAAAAAACAATAAGTACAACACCGCATAACCGCTGTACATATGCCATTCCATTAAATCGATATCGGCCAATAAGCCCGTTGTCAAAGAAAACGTCACTACCAGTAATAACAACCAATGAAACACTCGAGAATGCAGATCCCAAACCAGTATTTTTTTCATTATGCAGCCATAGGACCGCTGTGAAAACGAAACTCTTGATCGGGCGTTTCAATTAGCTTGCGCTCTAAATCAGCATAATAGGCAATTCGTTCATCTATTGGCTGGTCAGAGTATTTTTGCGCCAGCTTCAAATAATCTTCAAAATGCCGCGACTCGGATTTTAATAAGGACAGATAAAAATCCTGTAACTCTTGGTCCAAATGCGGCGCAATTTTTGCGAAGCGCTCACAGGAGCGAGCTTCGATAAATGCTCCGATAATTAAACTATCAATCAGTTTGGCTGGCTCATGGGTGCGTATCCCTTTGCGCATACCTGCCGCATATCGGGCTGAACTGATCTGCAAATACTCGACATTACGTTTTTTCATAATACCGATGACTTGTTCAAAATGACGCATTTCTTCTCGCGCTAACCGCGACATTTTATTCAACAAATCAAATTTATCAACATAGCGGTAAATCATATTAAGCGCAGCAGAGGCTGCTTTTTTTTCACAATTGGCATGATCAATCAACATAATATCTTGATTTTGTAATGCTTGTTGCACCCACAGGTTGGAAGTTTCACAGGCTAAAAACGATTGAATGGCAGAGATATCGTACATGTTGATTTCACTATTAGTTTTCGGCGGGGAGATTGATTCTTTTAGTTTTGGATTTTTCAATTTTCGGCACTACACCAGCCGCATTTTTCACCCGCAGTGGAATAGCAAATGACTGCATATATTGTTCATCCAAGCTGCTGGCAAAGAATTTAATATAAACCTTGCCGCTGCTAAGTGGCTCTAACTGCAACGTTACATTCACTTCGCCACGCTGATCACTAAGTTTTGATATCGGAGGCTGTTGTAGCCACTGATATTTTTCACTGATTTGATACTCCAGTGTTAGTAGCTGCTGTGGCGGTAATTTAAATCGTAGATCAAGTTGTAGTGGCTGGCTTATCTGCGGTGGTGTGAAAAAACTATAGCTCATTACCAGCTGACTATTGGCGCGCAATGGGCTGCGTTTAACCAGCAAATTGGTGCTCGCAATTTCAGCGTCAGACAGACCTTTACTCGTGTCAATGCCATCACTGCAGCCAACTAGCAAACTACACAGCACGACAATAAAACTTACTACGCTATTCATAAAACACCCTAAGATTTTAGCCGAGGTAATCGCAAGTCGCCATTATTCACTGGACAGACAAATCAAAACAACGCCGACCAGGATCAAGTCCGTTATTTTCAGTATTATCCGCATGAGTGACCGCAATTACATAACGGCCATCTAAGCGCCAATTCAAAGTAACTGTATCGCCATAATTCGTCGCCACATCCGCCGCAATTAAACTGCCGCGGGAATAGATAGCCAAAGAGCCCAAACCATCAGCAAAAAAACCCTCCGTAGGCTGCAATTGAAAGCGGTAATTTTTATCGCGGGAAGCAGTGAAATCAACAAACTGCGTAACCGACAATTTATTCGGCACGCCGTTTTGATCGTTTGAACACACCGTCACCGCGCTGTTTTCTAGCAACTGACTATAGATAGGCAAAATATCTGACTGCGAGGCGACATCGTTATTGCTGATAGTTTCATTACTGCCATAATCGTCAATGATCGATTCAAAACCCTGCTCTGCTAGTAAGCTATCAATAGCCAGATCATCACTGCTTTGTAATTTAAGATGATTGATGAAGGTAAACACCGAGACCAAGGCATCAGAGTCGTTAAAGCCGGGACTACTAATCACGTCAAATAAGGGCGTGAAACCGAGACTGAGTAAATCCGTACTGTCATTGTCGTCATCAAACAAATTATAAATAATCGAATACACCGAGCCTTCGCTATACCAACCAGCAGTACTGCGAAAAGTAGTATCAAGATTAAATCGAAAAGTGCGACCTTGATTAACACCAAAGCTGTCGCGGTAACTACTGGCGTCGTCTATCATCTGGACGGAGGCACTGTCCAAAGCAATACCAGAAAACGCATCGGCAAAACCTTCTTCATAAGCCAACCGCATATCCAGACGTTGCCCGATAATATGCTCACCACCTTGAGCATCATAGCGGCTAAAGTTAGCCGTCAAAAAATGAGCAAACTCATGACTAATAACATGATTATCAAACTCATCGGTATTGCTGTCTTCATCACCGAGCAGGTAGATTTCATTGCCAGTCGCGACTACCTGACCGCCGCTGATTTGCTGCAGTTGTTGATAAAAGGCATTACCGATATCACCCTCTGCCAACGCGTTTTCATCATCGCTATCGGCGCTGGTGTTATTTTCACTCCAGCGTATTGCCAGTAGTGGTAGCTGAATATCGCTATCTGTCTCGATCAGCGTATCGAGCGCTTCGCAGATTGTATCCAATATGGCGAAGGGGGC
>JBNMPW010000039.1:0-20178 GCA_051277205.1 Oceanicoccus sp.
AGATAAAATGGAAAAATTTAACAAACTACAACAAAAAAACAAAGAAAGAAAGAAAGAAAGAAAGAAAGAAAGAAAGAAAGAAAGAAAGAAAGAAAGAATAAAAATCAAAACTAAGCACCAAAATCTTTAAGAAAAACCCACAAATAATGCCTGCTAATACGCGATATCAAACATTCTCAGCGGCGAACTATTCCCCGTAAATACCGCCTTCATCAACATGACTTAGATATAAAGCCAAGCCTATTTGCGCTTCGTCTTGATTACTAAAGGGCCCAATTTTTAAATCTTCACGAGTAGAAAAAAACCACTCGCCGCTGATACAAAAAAAACGCGCCGCCCGAGTATGGCCTGCACCTTGCTCGCCTTCTCGTTGCTGCTCTTTGGCTTGCTGCACGTTAACTTTATGCCTGTGACCAAGCTGTCCTTCCTTATGATCCATGACCACCCCTAACTCCTTCAATACCTTTAATTCTACGGCAAAATTTATCCTCGCGTATAACGCCAGTCTATACTGTTTAGCGATATAAAATCGTAATAGCAATATTGAATGAACACTAAAAACAACAATTAGCCGCCTTCAGCTATAGTGTTCACTTACATAAAAATTTAATTTTTATGTAAGTGAACTAAGGCCCGAATAGATTATTGTTATATCATTAGCCATAACTGCTCAATACATATACAATTTGCCGCCAGCCAAACATCAGAATAATGATAAAGAGATTACCATGAACAAGACTATGCAGGGTAAAACTGTATTCATCACCGGCGCCAATAGCGGTATCGGTAAATACACCGCCGTCGACTTGGCAAAGCTGGGTGCCAATGTAGTTATCACCGCTAGAGACATGGCGAAAGGCCAGCAAGCCGTCAGCGAGATAGCAGAGCTTAGCGGCGTTGAAGTTGGCCTACTACAACTAGACCTAGCCTCCTTTGCCTCAATCAAAGCCTGCGCCGCCGAGTTCCTCCAGCAACAACCTCGCTTAGATGTACTGATTAACAATGCGGGCTTGAGTTTATCAGCGCGACATGAAACTGAAGATGGCTATGAATATGTGTTGCAGGTCAATCATATTGGCCACTTCCTACTAACTCAGCTGTTATTAGAAAGACTGAAAACCAGCTCGCCGGCACGCATTGTTAACCTCAGTTCAGCTGGGCATTTTAGTGCCCGTAAAGGGATGACGTGGGATGACCTGCAACGGCACAAAAACTATGGCGGTGCTGCCTATTGCGAAGCCAAGTTAGGCACTATCTATTTTACCAAGCAATTGAGTAAACGTTACCTTCAAGATGGCATAACATCTTTTGCGGTAAACCCACGTTTTGTGAGTACTGGATTTGGTAAAGATGGTGATATGACAGGCTTTCTGAAATTCTTTTTCTGGCTAGGGAAATACTGGATGCTGACTTCAGCCGATGGCGCTAAAACCAGTGTGATGCCCTGCAATATAGCGGCTGTTATGTACAGGATTGTAATGTCAAAGCGCCGCAGCCCATTGCTGAAGATGAACAGTTAGCCGAACGCTTTTGGAAATTGAGCGAAGAGTGGGTCGCCAAAGCACTGAGCAATTAACACGACCAAATAAACGCGTGTGAAGCTCCCGTTTTATCCCAGCTATTTCACACCATTATTATTCACCTTGCTATTCTTCACCCAGCTGGCGCTTCATCCGTTGATACCAAGCTTGCATGTACTGACACTCAGCAGGAATCGCCTTTTTCACCCAACCAGCAAAACCTACCACCACAAATGCATCAATATCGGCAAAGCTGAGCTGGTCGCCGACAATATAATTACGACCCTGCAAATGCGCGTCCATATTACTAAAGAAGGCATTTATGCGTTTCTCTCCACGATCAACCAACGCTGGAATTTGTTCGATTGATAGCGCGCCAGGTATCGCCCTGTCTTTAAAAAACTCGCCTTGATTACGCAAAATTTCGGCGATAGCGGTAAACCCATCAAAATAGATTCTATGATCCCAACCCAGCACCGATGCTTGCTCATAGGCGTTGCTTCCGAATAGAGGCTTTTCGGGGTGCAGTGTTTCCATATACAGTGCAATGCTGACAACATCAACCAAAGTACTGCCATCATCCAATACCAGTGTTGGAACGGTGCAAGCAGGGTTTACCGCTTTATAGCTGTCGGTAAACTGCTCCATTTCACGAATATTAATCTCCTCTTTCTCTATCTCAATGCCTTTATATTGCAGGTATAGTTTCAGCCGAAGAGGATTGGGCGCTATTTCAAAAGTATAGAGCTTCATGATGATCTCCTTATAATTTGGGTGCTAACGATTGGCTCGAGCAGCGCTAGGTCAATTGTTAATTTGGGCAACATTAGTTACTGCCAATGACATTAGCAGAAGCAACAATACAATCCAACTGCGGTGGCTGCCTACTTGTGTTTGACGCAACTAACTTGCATCATTAATACACTCTAAATAACCAAGGACACAAACATGGCAGAACTGAAACGCTGTAGTTGGTGTGGCGATGACCCTCTGTATCAACAATACCATGATGAAGAATGGGGCGTGCCAGTGTTTGATGACCAAAAGCTGTTTGAGTTTTTGATTTTAGAAGGCGCCCAAGCTGGCTTATCGTGGATTACTGTGCTGCGCAAACGCGCGGGCTATCTAAAAGCCTTTGCCAATTTTGATGTCAAAAAAGTTGCCCGCTTTAGCGATAAAAAATTGGAAAAACTGTTACTTGACCCCAGCATTATCCGCAATCGCTTGAAAGTATTTTCGGCCCGCAGCAATGCAATAGCATTTATCAAAATACAACAGGAGTTTGGCAGCTTCGCCGACTATATCTGGGGCTTTGTTGGCGGCAAGCCGATCCAAAATCGTTATACATCAATGGCTGACTTACCCGCCAACAACCCTGAGTCCGACCTGCTCAGTAAAGACTTAAAAAAACGCGGTTTTAAATTTGTCGGTTCAACAATTATCTATGCCCATATGCAAGCCACCGGCATGGTCAACGACCACGTCACTAGCTGCCACCGCTATAAGCCACTGAAAGGCTAAAGCTATTCACGACTGATAAGATAGACCGCCAAGGCTTCTCGCTGCTGTTGCGATAACGCAAACAAGGGCATCGGCGGGGTCGGTGTTAGAAAGAAATCCGCCAATTGCTGGCTACTATAACGCTGCGATAATTGTGCTAGCGGCTTAATACTTTGCAGCTCACTAGCACGATCAGTGTCATGGCAACTGCCACAATCAAACTCCGTATATGCTGCCTCACCAAGCAGTTGCAACTGAGCCGTTTGCTCATCGCTATATTGCATGGCATCTAAGTCACTCGTCATTTGCTTGGCCACTACCGGCGGAGCTGCAAGCTCATGGTTTTTAGCGCCATAAATGATACGATAGATAGTGCCTGTATAGTCATCGGACACATAAATACTGCCATCTTCGGCCTCAGTAATATCTACCGGCCGGCCAATTACGTCGCTGCTGGATTTAAAACCTGTGAAAAAGTCGCGCTCAACAATATCGCCGTTATCCTGCCAATGTAAGGACACTACCTTATAACCATCACGCTCAGAGCGGTTCCATGAACCATGTAAGGCGGCTAGCGCCGAACGCTGATATTCAGGCTGACTATTATGTCGTAAGAAACGAATACCCAAGGGCGCATTATGAGCACGAAAGCCATGAACGGGGGAGATTGCAGACGCCAATAAAGCACCTTTGCGGGCACCTAGATCAGGGCCTAGATCAGGGTCAAGTTCGGCAAAACCATTAATATAAGGCCAACCATAGAAACCACCGTGTTCAATTTTGTTTAATTCGCAAGGTGGAAAATCATCACCCAATAAATCACGGCCATTATCGGTCGCGTATAAAGCTTGATCCCAAGGACTCCAATCAAAACCGACTGCATTTCGTAAACCGGTGGCATAAATCTCAAGGCTACTGCCGTCGGTTTGTACCCGCATCATGGCTGCGCGCTGGGGATCAGTTTCTTCACAAACATTGCAGCTAGAACCTGAAGTGAAATACAAATAGCCATCGGGGCCAATACCTAAGGTCTTAGACCAGTGATTACCACTGTCGGCAAGACCTTCAACAATGCGCTGATAAGTGCCGATAATCTTGCCCGCTTGTTGGTCAAAAGCCACTTTGCCAATAGCGGTGGATTCAGCAATATACAGCCAACCATCGGCAATATCGATACCGTGAGGCTTGTTAAGGTCAGCCAGTAACACTTGCTGAGTTTCGGCAACACCATCACCATCTTCATCGCGCAACAACAAAACATCACCGGCACGAGGACGCGTTACTATCAAGTCACCGCCAGCGGTGCTTTTGAGAAAACGTATTTTGCCTAATTGCTGAGCGAAGACATTGACGCTGAAGCCGATCGGCACGGTCAAGCGTTGCTGCATTACCTCGCTTGATGGCGCTTCAATACCATAGCCGAAAAGTGTATTGAGCAATAATTTAGCACTGGTTGCTTTCGACTCCGGACCAAATTGAATAAGCGCAAACGGTGAAATCGCCAACAGAATGACGATGCTGAGTAAGATAAGCAATGAACGCTTAAAGAATTTTTTCATTGTTAGCCGCCATTATTATTAATGCCCGTATTGTTATACAGCCACCGTTAAATTAACAGCGTATAAAACCTATTGTTAGGAAAACGCCCAAGAAAGGCTAATAGGGTAAGAAATCAAAGGAGTAATTCACCCGAGTGTTGATCACATTTTCCGCTGGAAAACGAATCAAGCGAATACGCGACAGTATTTTTCGATCTAAAGTCGGGTCACCCAACTCACTGGATATCAGCTTCACTTCCGACACGTTACCCTCGGGCGTGATCAACATTTCAAAGACATATTTACCTTGTAGGCTAGGATCGTTACGAAGGGCGCGATTATAGATAGCAAAAATTGCACCTTTGTTTTTATCCATTTCACGGCGAATCGCTTCATCGCTGCGACCACCTTGTTCAGCAGATGCCGCGTTGTCACTACGCTGGTTGGCTATTTGATCAATCGGGCTGGCCACAGTCGTTGTTGCCTTACCCGATAAAGCGGAGCCGCCGGTGTCCCGACTCAAGGCCGCAGTTTTGATACCACCACTGGTGGATTTGGCTTTAGTGGCAATAATAGACCGTTCGGTTTTAACAGCCTCGGCGGCTCCTCGACTGAGATTTGTTTTTGACAAACTGTCCATATCGACGCTGTCGCGCATGTCGGCCAAATCATCTTGAAATGCCAATAAGCCAGCCACAGAAGCGGATTGTTTCGCCTGTTTCACCAAGTCTACAGGTTTGGGCTTTGGTTTGGCTTCAGGCTTCGGTTTTGGCTTTGGCTTGTCTTTTGGTTTTGGCTTCGGTTTTGGCTTCTCCTGGGGCGGTGGAGGTGGCGGTAACTCTTGTTTATCGAGAATAACCCGCGCTAATTGTGGCGGCAGGGTTTCCTGTTGTTCACGGGTAATTTCAGTGACCGGTAGAAACGGTACGGCAAGGGCGCAGATGGTAAAAAAAATGAGGCCATTGCGCAGGATGTTACGAAACCGTAAATCCTCTTGTACGGTGGAAGCCCAAGGTAAAATCAGATCCGGACCTCTAATGATTAACGCAGCAGCCACTGTTAACGGCCCTCCGGCGTATGAGATACAGCTGCATTAGCGTCAATAAAGGCTTGCTCATCAATCGCCGGCAAAGCGTTAACCGCCAACGAGATATCGCGATAATCTGCCACTGCACAGGTAGTCATGACCCGTTTCAGTAATTTATAAGCGATGTTCTGGTCACCCATAATAGTGACTGATCTTCCCTTTTCTTTTTCCACATCAGTGAGCAAGGGTTTACGCTCAGCTAAATATTCCAGCTCTTGATTTAGTGCGGCAATGGCATCTTCGGATTGCGCCATAATATCGCTGACTAAAGCGACTGAACGGCCCTGTACAATGACATCGGTCTCGGTGATTTTAATCAGTAAATTTATGCCCGGACGTTGCTCTGCCGCCGAATCCGGCAGAGTTATATTTTTATCCGATTGCAGTATTTCGACATCGCCGCTATTAACCATCAAGAAAAACACCAAAATGGTAAAAATATCCATCAACGACACAAGGTTGAGCTTAGTGGTGCCCTGCATGCGGCGATGATGTCTCGCCATTCTTTTGACCCGCAGCGAAGACTTCATTGCGCGCTCCCCGCCACTATTGGCGCATCACCAAAAGAAATATCGGGAAATAACTCTGCATCGACTACTGAGACGACCACTACGGTTTTATAAGACCGTACCGTATCCATAGCACTGACAATAGTTTGATATGTGGTGTCTTGCTCTGAAAGGATAGTGATATTGCGCTTGTCGATACCCTGCTCGCGCAGCTGCCGTTTAACTTCCTGCAGCACCAAGCTCAGTAATTTAAAATCATGCTGCGGCGCTGCATCAACCGCTACTGCAGTATTATCAGCAACAAATTGTTCATCAACCGGTTCTTCAATAATACGTTTCGGAATAGATTTCAGCACAATACCACGAGGATAATTGACCGACATGCCCTGATTACGAATCAGCAATTCAATGTGCTGGTTTTTCGCGTCATCAGCACCACCGGCCAAGGCGGCTTCTGGTAATTTAAGGTCGAGCACAGTGATCTGTGAAAATACCATGCCGAGTAATAACACCGGCACTAGCACAATCATCAAGTTCATAAAGGCGGTTATATCAAGCTCCGCTTCTTTGCGAACAGTGCGGCTCTTTCTGAGTCGTTTCATCGCTTTAGAGTCCGCGCTTATTGAGGGTCAGTGACGCGCGTTTTACCGGTAAAGGTTTTATCGGACAACATATTTAACACTTTGACCCCCGCCATTTCGAGACTGTCGATAATCTCAATGGTTTTGGTTTGCAATAGCGCATGTAACATCAATAAAGGGATCGCCGAGATCAAGCCAAAGGCAGTGGTGTTCATCGCTACCGAAATACTTTGTGACAGCAAGCTAGCTTTTTCTGCAGGGTCAGCATTAGCCACCGCGGTAAAGGCGGCGATCAAGCCAATGATGGTACCCAGCAAGCCAAGCAAGGTGGCTATATTGGCTAAGGTGGCCAGGTATTGGGTGCGTTTCTCTAAGCGGGGCATCGCTTCCATTACACCCTCTTCCATCGCATACTCGATATCATCGCGACGCTGGCTTTGCACCATGCGAGCAATACCGGCGCCAACAATACGTGCAATAGGCGCCGAGCTTTTATTGGTGATTTGTACCACCCCTTTTAAATCGTGTTTTTTCAACATTGGTAATACGGCGTTAAAAGCCTTCTGGTTTGAGCTGCGAGCAGCGGTCAGAAAAATCCAACGCTCAATCGCAATCGCCAAGCCGCACACCAGTACGATGGCGATGGGGTACATAAAGCTGCCCCCGTCCTGAAAGAAGCGAATGATTGTGCTGTAGAGGTCCATAATGATTCCTTACCTAACCGATGAATGCTTTATTCAATAATAGCTATTTTCTGAATAAATTCTGTGAAACTGAGCGCAATGATTAAAAAAATGCTGATTAGTTAGCATTTGAATGCGTTTGTGAGGTTTTGATTTGCTGCCGATAGCGTAACTCGCGCTGAAATTCAGCTCGCTCAACCGGCTGAAATACATCATCCACTAAACTCTGCATCGGCTGATAACTTAATTCAGGCGACTCCGCCTGCTGCCAAGGCACCAAATACAACACATTAGGCTGTTGCTGATTACCGGTCACAGTACTGCGCAATTCAACCCGTGCCTCTTGAGCAATCACTGAATATGACAATAGGCTGATTAACAATCCAAACAGTAAATGCATCGTATTATTCCTGTGCTTGCGCGCGTTTTAGACGACGCTCAATATCGATAATCCAACCGGTAACCTTGCGGTCTGGTTGATCTTGCAGACGTTGATAAATTTGATATTGGTTCAACGCTTGCTGCAACTGACCTCTATAAAGATCATATAAAATGCCGAGGTTGAGGTGAGCACTGGCATAGTCGGGCCATACCATTAGTGCCTGCTGGTATACCTCTTCGGCGCTATCGAAGCCACCCTGCTCGCGCAGGAATAAGGCATAGTGATTATAAGCATAGACATTATTGCCATTGGCTTTGATGCTCTGTTCAAAATTATATTTGGCTAAATCAGCGCGGCCGGTGTTTTTGTAGAGCAAGGCAAGCTGTAAATAAGGGCCTGATAATTGTGGCTGACTGACGATCAACAGCTGCAGCTCTATTTCGGCCGCCTCCCAATTTTTTTCTTCCATTAAGCGTTTCGCTTGCGCAAAAGTACGCCGGGTTTCTTCACTGACATTTGGCCGTTGTTGCAAATAGGGGTTAGGCAAGCGCTGTGGCGTTGATGGTTCAGTTGCCGCTATAACATCTGCTTGCTGTTCAGACTCAACAGCAGTCTGGTTAGCTGAGGGCAGTTCTGGCACAAACTGGCAAGCACTTAATAGCACCAGCAGTAGGATACAGAGTAACCGCCTATTAATAAATTTCATTGGCAAAACCCACCCCCTGCTCTTCTTTACCATAACGGGCCGGCAGTAATTTTTTCAATGACTCAAAACTTTGCTGTACCCAAGGGTCATAGCTGCCCTGCCAACTGCGCTCGGCATTGTTGCGGTGGATATCAATAGCTTTTTCTTCGAAAGGATAAGCCTGCTCTTCTAATAAGATATCATACTGCTCCAATGCCAGTTCATCGAGATTGGCGGGGCGCTGCGAGACCATCAAATCGTTACTGAGCTGACCGTAAACTTCGCCAATTCGGTAGGTAGCAAGCGTGGTAAATTCTTCGATTTCATAATCAGCTAATTGCTGGTAAACCTGCAATGTTTTAGCCAATGATTGGCGCTTTTTCTTCAGGCTGTTTTTCAAAGGTAATGTTAAAGACTGAGCGCTGAATATGCGGTATTGATCATCTGCCAATACACTAAGGGATAAGGCCGCCAAATAATGCGAGCGCTGATTGCCTTGCGATCCGGCGTCGGCATCAGCGGCAATCATTTTACGCAGCCAGAAACGGCGTTTTTCATTTTCTTGTTGCTGCAGATATAACTCGCTCAATTTAAAACGCGCCTCCATAGCTGTAGCAAAAGGCTGTGGGTAAGTATGCGCATAGTTGCGATAGCGCAAAATTGCGGTGACGGTATCACCAGACTGCTCATATAACTCTGCCGCTTGAAACAAGGACTCCTGCTTAATAGCTGGGTCGTCTGTATTGTCATAAATAGCACTTAACTCGTCGGCAGCAGCTGATAGCTGGCCTGATTGCTGATAGGCCAATACTAATTTGGCAGGGATGTCAGCGCTTAAAGCGTTAATAGAATGATTGCGTCGAAGCTGTTCTAACACCGGAATAGCACGATCATATTCACCGATACCCAGCAATACATTGGCGGCATCAAATTGGGCGGTAACGGCGATCGATGAATTGGGCGTCACTTCGGCTACCCGTAAATACTGCTGTACTGCCAGCAACGGCTTAGCGTCTGCCAATGCTAGCTCTGCCTGCTTATAAACACTGGCGGCTAAGCGCTGCTTAATATCGATCGCAGTTTCATCATCTTGCGCCAACAACTGCA
This sequence comes from Oceanicoccus sp., assembly GCA_051277205.1. Classification (GTDB taxonomy): domain Bacteria; phylum Pseudomonadota; class Gammaproteobacteria; order Pseudomonadales; family Dasaniaceae; genus Oceanicoccus. The sequence goes on from JBNMPW010000039.1 coordinate 9,593, forward strand.
GAGTTTGGCTATAAGCGGTTTCAGCATTGGAGAACTTTTCTAATTCAAAAGCGCTATGCCCGACTACCAACCATGCTGTTTTACGTAAGCGCTGATCTGCTAGCGGCTGGGTATTAATAAGTTGCTGAGCCGCTGTAATCGCCTGCTCATATTCCTTTAAGGACAATAACTCTTCCGCCGATTTGGTTAACACGGTGGTGGCGTGTTTATCTTTTGGGAAAGCATTAGCAAAGCGAAGTTGGCTGGTAATTTTTTGCCGTTGAATCGTGTTGAGCTGTTCCGCAGTATCAATATTCTCAGGTAACGCGACTAATAAATTGCCATAACTGATCACCACATTATAGGCAGCCTCGGCTCCGCGCTCAGAATCAGCCAATTGATAAGCCACTTGTTCATAGGCGGCAATAGCTGAGCGGTAATCGCCTGCTTCGAATCGACTTTCTGCAAGCAGAAAATAGATTTCAGCCAGTTTTGGGTCGGCAGGAAAACTATCAATAAACTGCTGATAATAATTAGCAGCACTTATAAAATCTTGTTTTGCCGATTGCTGAAGTTGCTGTAACTCTTGTTTACCAAGCAGTTTTTGACGGCTATATTTTTTTACGGACTGATCGGCAGCGTTTTCTCGCTCAGCGATATTTTGAGCGATAGTTTTGGTTTTACCTTGTGCCTGGGCGTGATAATGCCGCGCCAGCTCAGTTAGGTATTCTGATAATAGCGGGGTAATTTTTACTCTAATCGATACCGGCTTTTGCTGCCAATAACTACTATAAATACCGTAATTTTCGACATATTGTTGTTTTTCATTCAACACATCATCACGAAAACCAGCGGCCACATAGCTATTAATTAACCGAGCATAAAAAACCGGCGCAAGGTCCGACTGCGGTGAGCGATCAATATAGGCGCGATAAGCCTCAGCACTGTCACGATAGCGTTTCTGCTGTAAATATAAATCACCTAGATCGTAATACAGCAGAGATAAATAATACCGCTCGCCCATAGCGGTAAATACTTCGCCAATGCTGGCGGCGCCATCAAGATACGAAAACACAATGCTGACGACGCTGAGTACATCTTCAGTCAATTCACGTTTGCCTCGGGACAAAGTTGCCAAATCATTATCGGCGGGGATATTGCTATCGAGTACGCTAATAAAAGGCTGTAAAGAAGCGCGATAACGCTGCTGTTTAAACAGCGACCAGCCCAGCATATATTGCGAATTTAATAAGTGTTTATTATCTCCTGCGCTGACCACAGCGCGGTAAGACTGTTCTGCATTTTTATAATCGGGCGCGGCAAAAAAAACCTCGGCGCGACGAAATTGTGCTTCCGCAAGGTGACGAGAGTTGGGGTAGTTTGTCACCAAACGCGATAACACCGCCATGGATTGTTCGGTTTGTCCTGCTAAGTCATAAGCCTTTGATAATTGATAAAGCAGTTGATCATTACCGGGGTAATCAGGATTATCCGCCAGCAAGTCGAGATAGGCCGCAATCGCCAAATCAAAGGCACCGCTGGTTTCCCCACCATCAAATAAGCGTTGTTCGCCACGCCGCATTTCCAGCCCCGCTAAGCGATGCTGAACCTGTGATTCAATGGCCGCATCATCGGTGACCGCTAATACATCGCGGTAGGTGGCTATCAAGGTATCGAGGTCCACGGCCGGTAGACTGGCATCTTTGTCCGGCAACAGTGCGGGCTGTAAATCCGCCAAGGTAGCCACCGGTTCTTTCGGCTCATCATCCGAAAAATCAAGCACTGAAAATGAAATACCAGAACAAGCGTTTAATGTCGCCACCAATACCGCAGCCGTCATTAATTTCAAAGGGAGCTGCTGCGGCCTCATTGTATGTTCTCCAGGCTGCCCGCATCATAGAGTCTGGCGATGGCCAGTTTTGCCTGCCCCAAATAATAGGCCAATCGTTGCTGCTGATTTTCAAGCTCATTAATCGCCAGTTCCCGAATCTCTTTTTCTGCCACGATTAGGGTGCTATCGAGCTGCTGCTGCTGGTCACTTAATTGTTGTTGCATCACCAATAAACGCTGATCAAAGGCGGCGTCATAACGATCGGCATCCAATGATTCGATGGTCTTAATGCCTTGTTCGGTGGTGATTAATAACTGCTCTACTTCGGTCAGTTGCTTTTTAAACTGCCAACGGCGGTCGCTATCTTGTTCGCTGGCCTGCCAAAATAACAACCCCTGATATAAGCGCAACTGCAGACTCTGAACGGAAACATTTTCACCGGCCTGCCGCAAAGCTTCAATTATCTTTTCTGCATGACTAGCGGTTTGCCATAATTCCATCTCTTGCTGACTAATAAAACGACCACTGCTTGGCTGGGCTTCTGCCTCGACCAAGGCTTGTTGCAACTGCTTTTTTTTGCTTTGTAGTTCGTTATACGTTTGACGATATTGCTGACGACGAGTGTCACTAAGGTTTTGCTGCCAGCGTTGCTTTTGTATTTCTAATACCGACACCATCGACGACAATCGATTAGCCGACTGCCACATATAGTGTTGAATACGCAGCAAATCGGCCAAATCTTTTATCGCTAACTGAAAATGATCCTGCGAAATCAAATGACTTAGATACGGCGCTTGGTCGTTAAGCGGTAAATAATCGGGAGCCTGTAACCAATCTTCGCCTAGGCCTTCAGAGGCAATAAGCTCAGCCACCGGCATTTTCTGAAAAACATTCACCGCCTTATCCAGCTGCGATAACTCGCGCTCAAATACGCTTACCGCCCGCTGATATTGTTTTAGCGCACTGGCTTTAGCATCCAGCTGCTCGTAGGCATAGGGCACTGCCAATAAACTTTCTTGCACACTGGCATCCATTAGCGAACGTTTGCTTAACGCCAACCAAGGCGACAAGGCGAGTTGGTAATTCTGTTGTTGTGACGCAGCCCATCCATAGCCCAACATGGCACGGTCAACCAACGGGCTTTGCAAGCGTACTTTTATGAAATCATCGATCGCTGATTGGTTTTTTCCGGCCGCTAAATGGGCAAAACCGGAGGCGGTGTAGGCACGATCTTTTAAGCTGGTTACTTCTTCAAAAACTTTTGGCTCGTCGCTGGCAAGATCATCAAAACTCAAATCAGCCAACTGCCGAAAAGAAGCATTGCCCTGCTGCCATTGACCGCTGGCAATTTGCTCGGCACCACGATTGAAATAGTAATAGGCCAACCAAGCAGACTTTTCAGGTTGCTGACTAATTAACCTATCAGCTTTAGCAACATCACCCGCTTTTAGCGCTAAGCTTGCGGCAAAATAATTAGCTTGCTGCGCCAACCTGGGCGCTAGCTGATCGCCGATTTTGGCCAGCATTGTATTGGCCTTGATATTATCGCCGCGCTGGTAATATAGCTTGGCCAGATAAAACCACGCTTTATCCCTGGCGGCTTGGTCAGGCAAACTCGCCAAAGACTTGCGAAAAATTGTCTCCGCCTGTTGGCCCATGCCATAAGACAAACTCATGCCACCGCGCAGTAACTGCGCCGATTGTTGATGCACGGGCATATCTTGGCGCTGCTCACCCACCAACGCTTCGGTTAGGGCTTCAAAATAAGATTGTTGGAAAAAGTGGTAGAGCACAACACCGTACCGTAAATCTTGCACTTCATCAGTGGGCACTTGTTTTGAATTTGATTGATCTGAAGTTGATTCTTCTAAAACCGATTGTTCGCTAGCGGCTTGCTCAGCAGACAGTTCGGCCGACAGCACTGGTGCTGCCGCCAACAAACTAAGCGACAACAGGCACAGTAGCCGTTTGCGGGCCAGCTGTTTGCAGAGCAATAGCAGCGATGTAGACGTCAATGTCAGACTAACGGCCATCGGCTACCACTCTTTAACCACAAATTCCGGCTGTTCTATGGAGAGTGAATCAATTATTTTTAGTTCAATATTTTTCGGTTGTGAGCTTTTATCAAACAGCAATGTGGCACCACGACGATAATCACGCCCCTGTGGGCCGCGACCGGTAAAGACTGCCACTAATTCATGCTGACCCGAGGTCAGGTTACCCAAATATAGACGCTGCACCCCGCCACGCTGCAAGGCATCGACTTGCTTAGCTGTATACAGGTAATTGGTAACGACTTTTTCATCGAGGGTCAGCTTGACCGCATCCAGTTGAAAATAATCACCAAGGTTTAACGATAGAAAAACCGCTATTTGGGTATTGGCTGGGAATAATAGTTCTTCTTCGAGGATAAATAGGTCGCGATTTAGCTCGATCACCTGCTGCTTTAAATCTTGCACCTGTTGGTTAAGGGTTTGCGGCGACGTGGCAGCCGAGACATCTTGCTGCGCTTGCAGGCTAAACGACTGAGCCAGCAACCCTAGCAGTAAACAAGCCGCTAGAACCAAACGCAGAATAACCACCATATAACCTTCTCCTTGCTGTCCGTATGTGCATCGATAAAATGCAACGTTAAACGCACATCAATAAAAAACACGGCTGTTAACCGTGCTAACTATTATGGTGCAAATTAATTATAGCGCTATATTTGCAATCAGGAGCCAAGAACGCCACTATTATTGACGCTGGCCAGTTTTTTGAAGGCGGTATAGCGTTTGCGGGTTTCGATATCCCCTAAATTCTGGTTAGGGAAATAGTTAATGGTGTCGAACAACAGCTCATCACCGTGTAAGGCCATATAATTGAGAATCACCGTGTCGACCAAACCGTTGACGTTGTTAGCGGCCGGCGTCGCCGAAGTCTCCACCGAGCCATCGGAGCGCATCCAACCGATTTGCTGATGTTGCAGCGGGTCAGTAGGACCTTCATCAAGTAATTCGGGCTTGGCGGTCGGGTCGAAGACCAAAAAGAAGGAGGCAGCGGTCGATGAGTTATCACCGGTCCAGACGCCTTTTTCAATACCGTTGATCATTTCGATCATACCGTTGCTAAATACCGAGCCATCGCTGAACACATAAATCATCACCGGGGTATTTTTTTGCTTAGCATATTCCAAACAGGCCCCAATACAGCGTCCTACCCGCAAATCTCGGGCTTCGCCAGTACGTCGGTCGCCGGTATGATAATCATACCCACCCATTGTGATGGTGCCAGCTCCTGCTAGTCCATCGATAACCAACTTCATGACTGAAGCGGTTTTTCGAAACTCGCTATCGTCGTCAAACTCTTGCTGACTAAAAATACCACTTTCACCAACGATCAGCGGATCAGCACTAGGGTCAACACTGTCAGTACGCGGGTATTTCTGAAAGGTGTCAGCACTTTTTAGATATTCGCAACTGAGCCGTTCTTTCAAGCGTTTATCTTCATCCGTTGGGTTAGCAATACCCGTATTCACCAGATTAAGTTTGAAATCGGAAATCCGTTTAATGCTTTCCAATACTGAAGTGATGTCGTTTTCGTTATCCAGTAATAAGCGTAAATCACCGACATCAACTAAGCCACTGGCATCTTCAGGTCGGTCAATTTTAGTGGGCCGAACTTCTGGATCGATCATCATTGCAGGCGCCATCGAGTTACCACCAGAGTCGGAGGCGTTGGAGCCGATCAATTGTAATATTTGACCACGCACACCGGCCTTGTAAATGCCGTACGTCGGATTATGGGGATTATTGCCGGTGTCATTATCAGAGCGCGCGGGTATTACCGCACCATTGGTATTGCCTTGAGTGTCTACGCCGGCTTTTTCTAAAATACCTTGCAACATAGCCGATTCAGAATGGAATAACAGACCTAAGCTATCATCGGTAAAATCGTTACTACTGAGATTATTGGGATTGACATTATCCGGCAAAATATCCGGCGGTACACCCAGCTTGCCGTAGCCGGCGGTATCTAAACTATCGCGCTGGCCACCGGGGCCACCGATCAAAACATTAGATCCGGAAATATTGGCGCCACCAGCCAAATCAAAGCAAATAAAGGGCACTTTGCGACCGGCAGAAACACCAAGATCACAGCTGCCAACAGTAAAATAATCTTGCAGATCTGGCGAAATGGCATGAGCTTTAGAACCCAGCATTCCTAACGCCGAAGTGCCTAGCAGAGTCGCAGTACCAGCTCGAAAACCCTGCGAGATAAAGTCACGGCGGCTAGAAGGCCGCTGGTGATCCGCATGCAGCAGCGGCTCATCGAGTCCCCTATAATTTTTAGATTTTGCCATCACTGATTCCTCAATTTTATACGCTGCGTCATCATGCTTATTTCACAATGGCAGGTGCACTGGCTAATACAGTAGTACAAACGGCTTTTACAATTTCCACCGTACGACCTGCTGGACAAGGGTCTGTGGCACAAAACTTCAGGCCATCTTTTTTACCATCTACGGATAATTCATTAATGGCATCATCATCACCATCACTGATTAAATCCAATAATTCATCATGAATATCGATGCGGTCACTAGCACCATCACCGGTACCAGCATCGACTACTCTGCTTGGCTGGCTGTGCTCTAGACCGGTAGCATAGGCTTTATCGATCAGTGGATAAATAAGCTGATCACTCCAGCTGGTATTACTAACATTTTCAACCGCTGCGCTAAAATCAAACACAGTGCCATCGGTAAATATCTGCGCGCGCAAAGAGGTATCCTCTACCAGTGCGTCACAATACGCACCGGCTAATTGAGTAACCGCCATCTGGTGAGACGCCATAAAGGTTTGAAAATCGGCCACCGAAGCCAACGAGCGACGCACCACACCAAAAGTTTGGCTTACCGTTTTATTGGTAATCGCACTGACGGCGCTGTTATCAACCGGCACGCCAGTAATCTCGGAAAAGCTTTGGTTCACTTCATCAAAACTACGCATACCAATTTGTGCATAAACATCGCTAGCAAAGTTAAAAACAAAGCTGCCCACTACCGGCGTAGGGGTTTGATCGTTATTGCCGTTTATCTCTGTAAAGGCGAGGAAAAATACATCATTTTCCGGGCCGTTTTCCAACGGTACGATACTACCTACAGACATTAATGGATCATCATCTATGGTAAAACTATTACCACTAATACCGGTATTGATATTCACAAAACCCTGACCGGCACGTGCTAACTGACCATTAAGTCCAAGATAAATACCGCGTAAATCAAAGTCGATATCGGCGTCGGCCTGCTCCGGATTGATATTAACAAAGCGTGGTTGGCTAAACAGATAACTGCTGGAATCAAACTGGCTGACTTGAAAAACGATATAACAATAATCGGCCGAGTTGTTATTGGCATCAAGCCCACGACAGGCGGTTTGCTGCGGTAAGTAATCAGCAACGCTAAACATCAGGAAGTATTTTTGACCGACACCGACGTCATAGTTTTGCGCAATTTGTTGTTGGCTCAAGCTGCGACTGTGCACAGCCACCATACGAATCACGCCGGCCCAAGGATCATTGCCAGCAAAGTCACTGCCCATTACTATGGCGTAGTCATCACTCCAATTGGAAAGGTTACCTGGACCAGCTTCATCAACCACGCCGGTATCAACACCATTAACATAAATCTTACGACCGTTAGCGGGGTCGTAAGTTAGCACCACATGTTGCAACGTCGCTTGTGCGATTTCATCGCCATCATCGGTACTGGTGGCGGCAAGACCATCGTCGTCATCGTCAGCACCGCTGCGATTAAAGTAGTCATAGTTATACAAGGATTGAGTGAGCAGCATATTGCGGCTTTCTGGACCACCGCCATAGCCGAAGATCCAAGCCTCTTCTTGACTCACATTGTTCGGCGCTACCCAAGCTTCGATGGTGTATTCACCGGCAACTGCGATGCGATCATAGAGCTTTTTACTGCCACTGACAGCACCTTGCACCCGACCATTTTCTAATCGCACGCCCCAGCCTCCAACCCACTCATAAGCGCCAAAAATAGTTAACGGCGCTTCCGGTTGTACGCCACTGGTGTCGGCAACTTGTGTGCCCTCGCCTTCGCGGAATTCCCATTTGGCGATAATGTCAGTTTCGTAACGACCGCCACCACTGGCAATAATGCCATCGTCTTCCAATACTTGCGCCATGCTGATCACTAAATTGGGATCGACGGTTACCTGCGGTAAATCATCGGCTAAGCGGCTAATAGCAGACTCCATAACTTGCGCATCGGCGCTACAGCTATTGGTCCAGCAATTGTGATTTTCTTCTAAGCGTAGTACGAAACGAGAATTGGCCGGCGTTGCTAAATCTATTTTTCCAGACATCGCCGCATAGGCAATCGACGGATTATCACTGGCAAAGTACGGCGCTTGTGGCGTTGCTGCTGAGCCCGCATGACAATCGGCACAATAGGTTTTGAGCACATACAGCAGCTCTGGCTCAGAGCTGAGCGAAAACGAGACTTCGTTTAAGGAATCATCATAACTGGCCGGTAAAATCTTTAAGCCTGATAAGGCCTGTGCTTGTCGCGGCAACAAAGTGACAGTGCTGGTTGATTGATTTGCACCCTGCGCCCAACGCTCGATATAACCGGTCATCGCCGCCGCACAGGAGGCATTACTCGACAGCCAACAGTTATGACCATTTTCTAAGCGAGCAACGACCTGTGAGGCACCAGGGTCAAGCAAGTTAGTGACCGTGGTGGCCGCATCCCACGCTAGATTGACATCATCAGCATCGACAAAAGGCGTAGGTCCGGAACCGTCGGTGGTGTGACAACTGCCACAGCGGATGACGACGTTGTCATAGAAAGCCGTTTTGAAATTTTGAATGTCGGAGTTGGCCGCCACTGGTCCGCTGTAGACAAAGCTGGTATTGCCACCGATGATCACATCTGGCTGGCGCTCGCTGGCGCCGCCACCGCTGCCACCACTACAGGCTTGAAGTATTAATAAGGATAATAACACTAGAGACTGGCCGATAGATTTTATCGAATTAAGCCTAAGCGCACTGATTGATCTATTTAACATCATTTGATCTCCTCTCGTGTCACTAAGGCAAGGTAGACATATAAGCGGCACTGCAATGCACTGCCACATCGATAAACACCTGCTTCATATCAAAGCCGTTGTTTTTAAAATCACTGACTACTTGTTCAAAAGCGGTATCGTCATCGCCCTGCTGAGGCTCACGTAAACACACATTTTTAAACGCTTTTTTTACTTGGCAATAAGCAAAGGCATCACTGTTGGCCAACTCTTGGCCGAGGCTTGCAGCACCATCGCCTTCAGCATAAAGCGGTTCAACCGCATCATCTAAAGGCGAACTGGCTTGACTGGCGAACCAACCAATTTTTTGCGCATTCGGGCCCGTACGCCAATAGTTAATCCAATGATCATTAAGGGTGACAAAACCATCACGGAAATTACCGCTATTGATACCGTATTTTTCTTGTGGCACATCAGCGCTATACACCATTTTCCCCATCTCTTTGCGCTCTTCTTCGGTAGCGTTAGGTGCCTCCGTTTCGCTGGGATATTCATACTGGTGATAAGCAAACGCCTGAGCCATCGCATCCAAACCGGTATGGCAGGCGGAACATTCATTGAGGAAAATACTGCTGTCGCCTCCAGGGCTACGCGAAACATCTTGCCGAACGCGATCCGTCGGCAAGCTATTGTCTTTAAATTGTTCAAGGTCATTACAGAGATGGTTTAAGGCGGTAAACCGAAACATCGCTCTATTGGTGCCATCAATAAAATAGGCGCGAGCCGCAGCACGAGTTGTCATAACACCAGCGACGCCACGAGAAGGGATACTGGTCACCGACGATTGGCTACGTTTTTGTAATACATTAGGGTCGCCCATGGCGGCCGAGTTTGCTTCTAACTCTTCATAATGATCGTTATTACTGTTGGAATAGCCACTACCACCGACGTTGCCGGTATAGATCACGTCGTCATAAAGTACTTTGCGGAAATCTTCGGCATCGCGTACCAAGCCAATCACCGTGGCGCTATAATCATTCAAGGGCTGAAATACATCTTGCGACTCATTGGTCCAAGGCGATGCCCAATTTTTTAAAGTAACATTATAAAAACCAGCACTGGGACTAAGATCATTGGCATAGCTGGCTGCTTGGGAATTATTGCCATCAATGGCATAGCGCGCTGCAGCGGCAGGGTCGCTATCATTGACGATGCTGGCTTCCATCCGGTCTAGCATCGCGTTGCTAGGCATAACGCCAGTTAGACGATCGTGAATATATTTGGCGCGTTCTCGTTCATCAACCCCGGCAGATGCGGCAGAGATCAATAGCATCGAGCTCAACGCAACCGATATTACATGTGATAATGTAACAAGCCATTCACTTTTATAGCTAGCGGTTTTCGGCATCACTTTATGTCCTTGAAGATCAATCCGCTTCATTGTTCAGTCCCCCAGTGACAACTAACAACCGTTTAATTACAACTGTAAACTCAAGTAGTTGAACGCATTGTAGCGATCTCTAAAAAAAAAATCGTGATGAATCTCTCAACCTTACTGATAATAGTAGGGTCTTGGGCAGCAGGCCATAGCGACTTTAAAGATAGACTGATATAAAGATAGACATAAATCAGGGGGGTGAGTTAATCAGATGTTGCTACTATTAGAGTTAAGTATTTTAAACGCTAACAGCGATTCCCTAGAGGCAAAAGCATTGCAACAATTTTGCGATAAAACAAAACTC
>JBNMPW010000040.1:0-20149 GCA_051277205.1 Oceanicoccus sp.
ATTTTGCCTATGTGGGCGAGAAGCTTTCACTTAACTTTCAGGATATTGAAGTGCGTGCGGTACTGCAGTTGATCGCCGACTTCACCAGCCTCAATTTAGTGGCCAGTGATACTGTAGATGGCAAAATCACCCTGCGCTTACAAAATGTTCCCTGGGATCAAGCCTTGGATCTAGTGTTAAAAACCAAGGGTCTGGACAAGCGTCAGAACGGTAATGTATTGATGGTTGCACCGGCGGTAGAAATCGCCGAACGCGAACGTCAAGAAATTGAAAATAATAAGCAAATTGAAGAGCTAGCGCCTTTGCAAACTGAATATATCCGTATTCGTTATGCTGATGCCCGCGAAATGTATAAGTTGTTCGATGGCGGTGGCGGTGGCGGTGGTGGCGGTCAAGTTTCAACGACCAGTATGTTATCACCGCGTGGTAGCGTTATCGTTGATGAGCGGACTAACTCTCTGCTCGTGACTGAGACTGCACAGAAGTTACAAGAATTCCGTCGCGTAGTTCGTTTGTTAGACGTACCGGTTCGTCAGGTACTTGTAGAGGCCCGAATCGTAATCGCCAACTCTAGTTTTGACGAAGAGCTAGGTGTGCAGTGGGGCGCTTCAGGAGTCAATTTTGATGGTGATGATGGCGTGTATTTTGGTGGTGACACAAATTCGATCATAGATAGTATGAACTCGTTTGCTCAAGCAGCAATAGATAGCGGTAATGGCACGCCACAAAGTGAGCCGGTTGTATTTCCTAATGCTCTTAGTGTCGATTTAGGTGTGGCTAACCCTACTGGTAGCATTGCGGTCGGCTTTATTAACCAAGACGTTAGCTTGCAAATGGAATTATCAGCTTTGGAATCACAAGGCCGTGGCGAGATTGTGTCGCAACCTAAAGTTATCACTGGGGATAAACAGGAAGCGGTGATTAAATCGGGTTCTGAAATCCCCTATCAAGAGTCTTCAGCGAATGGTGAAACCACTATTGAATTTAAAGAGGCCGTATTAAAACTGCAGGTTACACCGAGTATTACGCCAGATGACCGCATAATTATGAAGCTGGAAATTAACCAAGATTCGATCGGTGACTTAGTGCCAACGGGTGATGGCGGTGTAGTGCCAACCATTGATACTACCGAATTGACCACCCAAGTGTTGGTGGGTAATGGCGAAACTGTAGTTCTGGGCGGTGTGTTCCGTACCGTAGACGTTGAGTCAGAGTCGAAAGTACCGGTTTTAGGTGACATTCCATACCTTGGACGTTTGTTTACTCAAACCTCGGTTACCCAAGAAAAAACAGAAACACTTATCTTTATCACGCCAAGGATTTTGGCTGATACCTTGATCGACTGATAATCTTGATTGCAGAATGAAATCATCCAGTAATGTATTTCTTGTCGGTCCTATGGGGGCCGGTAAATCTACCATCGGGCGGCTATTAGCCGCCGATTTGCGCTTGGAATTCAAAGATACTGATAAAGAAATCGAAGACCGAAGTGGTGTCGATATTCCCTGGATTTTTGATATGGAAGGGGAAGCGAAATTTCGCGATCGAGAAGCCGCGGTGCTTGATGATCTGAGTCAGCTTGACCGTGTATTGTTAGCGACAGGTGGCGGCATTATATCCTTGCCGGAAAATCGTCGCGCCCTAGCAAGTCGTGGCCGCGTTGTGTATTTAATGACTTCCATTGATGAGCAAGTTCGGCGAACTGCTAGAGATAAAAAACGTCCGTTGCTAAATAACGATAATCCTCGGGCTGTGTTGACAGACTTAATGGCGCAACGCCATCCCCTGTATGAAGAAATTGCCGACTATGTGATCGATACCGATGGTCGCAGTCCCAAGTCGGTGGCGCAGCAAATCTCCCGTGAGCTCGGCGCCTGATCCAGCTATACTTATAGCTGGATTACTGGCAACACAGAAACCTGCCCGATAACATTTATTTTAAGTGCCTACTGGGTTTCTGGGTACTCTCGTTTTGGTTAAATCTTATGCAAACACTTAATGTCGATCTTGGTGATCGCAGCTATCCAATCTATATTGGCGAAAACCTGTTGGCGCAGGCCGATTTATTACGCCAACATATCAGCGGTAACCAGGTATTAGTGGTTACCAATGAAACCATTGCGCCGCTATATTTACAGCAGCTTCGCGAGTCGCTACAAGATTTTCATTATTCAGAAGTCATCCTTCCCGATGGCGAACAACATAAAACGTTGACCGTTTTGGCTTCAATTTACGATAGATTACTGGAAGATAAGCATAACCGCACCACCACTTTGATAGCTCTCGGTGGCGGTGTGGTGGGTGATATGACAGGTTATGCGGCCGCCAGTTATCAGCGCGGTGTTAATTTTATTCAAATTCCTACCACCTTACTATCCCAGGTTGATTCTTCGGTGGGTGGTAAAACGGGTGTTAATCACCCGCTTGGCAAAAACATGATTGGTGCTTTCCACCAGCCACAATGTGTTATTGCCGATACCTTAAGCTTATCCACATTGCCACCGCGTGAAATGTCCGCGGGTATTGCCGAGGTGATCAAATATGGTGTGATTTGTGATCATGATTTTTATCTTTGGCTGCAAAGCAATGTGGACAAACTACTAGCCTGTGATGCCGATACATTGGCAGAGGCAATTTATCGATCCTGTGCTAATAAAGCCAAAGTAGTGGCGAGTGATGAGCGCGAGTCAGGTATCCGTGCAATACTCAACTTCGGCCATACTTTTGGTCATGCTATTGAAACAGCGCAAGGTTACGGTAATTGGCTGCATGGAGAGGCCGTGGCCGTGGGCATGCTACTGGCGGCTGATTTATCCTCTCGCATGAATTGGATTAGCGAAGAAGATGTGTCAGCAATCCGCGATTTACTGCTGCAAGCCAAGCTGCCAGTCGTGCCACCTACTATGAGCTGCCAGCAGTTTTTATCGCTGATGGCAGTGGATAAAAAAGTTCTGGATGGTCGTTTGAGATTGGTTCTATTAACGCAGATGGGCGAAGCTATTATTACTAGTGAAATTACCGAGCGGGACGTGCGCGCAACATTAATGGCGGCCGGTGTTGCCGCCTAACAGTCAAGCCACGGTTTTGTTAGGCTAACACAAAGGGTATTTAATGAGAGAGCATCAGTCATGACCAGCACGGCTTACGAAGCAGGTCATTATGTACAGAGCCTCGATTTGGGGGCGGACCCTTTTGTGGCTGATGTTGAATCAGATTATTTCTATGTCGGTGCCCAGCGCCGCGAGTTGTTAGAGCAGCTCATTCATTTTAGCCGTTTCGGCAAACAAACAGTTGTGCTGTTAGGTGCTACCGGCAGCGGCAGCTCGACATTACTCGATCAGGCGTTGAACGAACTCGAAGAGTTAGCTGATTTTTGTTGCCTTGATGGCGAGCAAATTAGCAGTCCAGAGCAATTAATAGAACAGCTAAATCAGCAGCTGCAATTGCAGTTGCCAGCCCCGTTTAATATCGAGCAGTTATTACAGGCCTTAAGAGATATCGTTTATATTGATGGCAAGCCTGAAGCGGTGGTTATTGCCATCGATCAGGCGCACTTCATGAGCCTGCAAAGTTACCAGTTATTACTGACCTTGGTGAACACTGATAACGATATGCTGCGCCTCGTGCTGGTGGGTGAGTACCAAGTTGAGCCGTTACTGAGTTTAGCAGGCTTTGATAAACCTCAGCTCAAGCTGTTGGAATTGAAACCACTATCGCTAGAGGAATGTGGCCAGTATCTACAGGGTTTGTTGCAATCGGTGGGTTATGCCGGTGAAATGCCCCTATCTAGGGATCAAATGGCGGTGTTATATCAGCAGTCCGCGGGCAACCTGCTAGAAATTAATCAATTGGCGCCCAGCTTGCTATCACCTATGGCGGAAGATCAGTCCGTTGGGTCTGCGAAGTTACCGCTTGCCCATCTGGCGGCGGTGGCTGTTTTAGCTATTAGCGTATTGTTTGCGTGGCTGTATCTAGGCAAGGACGAAGCTGCCCCGCTAGTCGCTAGCTCGACAGCGATAGAGCCGCAGCCAGTAGTTCGGCGAACTGAAGTCGAAATCAGTCTACCGCCAGCTAAGGTCGCACTCGCAGAGCAAATTACAAAAGCTGATCGGCAACAACCAGCGGATGAAGAGACTGCGGTTATTCGTGATGGCGCGTCAGAAAAAGCGGCTGAAAAATTAGCAAAAAGCTCTACCGCAGCCAGTTGGAGTAGTAATGCGGTGGCGAGAACAGCGCCTGGCGCTGTTGAAGTTGCGGCGCAATCAGTCAGTGGTGAGACAGGCATCCCTAAGTTTGCAGCTCTGCCAATAAAATCAACGGCCCCTAAGCTGACAACCCCTAAAAAATTAGCCGCTACATTACCGACAACATCGGTGCCTAAAGTAAATATTCCCAAACCTGCCGCCGCGTCGAATTCGGCGATGCCGCCGAGAGAACAGCGCTTGTTGCGCTATTCTGAATCTGCCTATCTATTACAGCTGTTGGGCACGGTCGATGAATCCCGTACTCGAGAGTTTGTCAAAGGCTACGTGGGTAAGCTGCCGGTAACGTATTTCGAGACTCGCCTCAACGGCAAACCTTGGTTTGTTGCTGTTACGGGGCCATATGTCGACAAGGCGGCCGCCAATGTGGGTGTTAAAGTGTTACCCGCAGCCCTGCAAAAGCAGCAGCCCTGGGCGAGAAGTGTCGCCAGTGTGCAGCAGGATATCCGTAAAAACCGGCAATAGCGGCTAACGGTATGCTGTACGATATTCAGTCAATTACCGCTGTGTTTGTTCCATTTCGGCCTTACGTGTAGAATATCTTCCCGTTTTTCCTGCGGACAGCTGATTGTGCGCAGTGATCGTTGTGTCTTTTTGATTTTACATAAGATTTTTTATCGAGATCATTCATATGAGTACAGGCCTTTACAGACCTGAAGACGTTCGTGACAATTGCGGCTTTGGCCTTATCGCCGATATGGCTGGTAAACCCAGCTATCAATTGCTGCGCACCGCTATTGAGTCTTTGACCTGCATGACTCACCGCGGTGGTATTGCGGCTGATGGTAAAACCGGCGACGGCTGTGGTTTATTGATTAAAAAGCCCGACAGTTTTTTTCGTACGGTAGCCGCTGAGAGCCTCCCTACCGAGTTAGGTGAACAGTACGGTGTTGCACAAATTTTCTTGAGCCGCGATGAAGCTGTCGCTGAGCAGTCGCGTCAAACCGTGGCTACTATTCTTGCAGCCGAGGGTTTATCGGCTGCCGGTTGGCGAGTAGTACCCATCGATACCAGTTATTGTGGTGAAATTGCATTGGCTAGCTTGCCGCAGATCGAACAACTGTTTATTAATAGCGACGAAAGTGATTCGCAAAAGTTAGCAACCCAGCTGTTTATTACCCGCCGTAAAATTGAAATCGCTTTAGCGGCTGATGAAGATTTTTATATTTGTAGTTTTTCTGCCTCAGTCATCGCCTATAAAGGGTTGGTGATGCCGGTAGACTTACCGAAGTTCTACTCTGACTTGGGCGATTCACGTTTAGAAACAGCGATCTGTGTATTCCACCAGCGTTTTTCTACTAATACTTTACCTCGCTGGCCGCTGGCGCAGCCTTTTAGATTGATGGCGCATAACGGTGAAATCAATACTATTGAAGGTAACCGTAATTGGGCTGATGCACGTTCTAGTAAGTTTGAAACTGAGTTACTGCCAGATATTGATTCAATTTCCCCATTAGTAAACCGCACTGGTTCAGACTCTTCCAGCATGGATAATATGTTAGAAGTACTTTTGGCTGGCGGCATGGATTTATTCCGCGCAGTGCGTTTGTTAGTGCCACCCGCTTGGCAAAATATGGAGCACATGGATGCAGACCTAAAAGCATTCTATGAGTATAACTCTATGCATATGGAGCCTTGGGATGGCCCTGCCGGTATCGTATTAACTGATGGTCGCTATGCACTATGTATGCTGGACCGTAATGGCTTGCGCCCAGCTCGTTGGGTAATCACCAAAAATGGCTTTATTACGCTGGCTTCAGAAATTGGTACTTACGGCTATAAGCCGGAAGACGTTGTGGCCAAAGGTCGGGTTGGTCCCGGTCAGATGTTGGCAGTCGATACCTTAACCGGTGAATTGCTTCATACCGATGATATCGACGCTAAATTAAAAGCGCGGCAACCTTATAAGCAGTGGCTGCGTGATCATGCTACCCGTATTGAGTCGAGCTTTGAGCTCGCTGGTAAACAGCCGGATTTAATTGGCAGTGAACGATTGCCTGTTTATCAAAAAATGTTTCAGGTCAGCTTTGAAGAGCGCGAACAGGTATTGCGCCCGCTGGCGGAATCGGGCAACGAAGCCGTTGGTTCTATGGGTGACGATACACCGATGGCGGTGCTGTCTCATCAGCAGCGTTCTTTATATGATTACTTCCGGCAAAAATTTGCTCAGGTCACTAATCCGCCAATAGATCCGTTGCGGGAATCTATTGTGATGAGTCTCGAAACTTGTCTCGGTGTCGAAAAAAATATCTTTAAAGAAAATGCCAATCATGCGGACCGTATTATTCTGACGACGCCAGTTTTATCACCCGATAAGTTCAAGCGCTTAATAAATTTGGATAATCCTAATTATGATGCTCAATACATTGATCTAGCCTATGACCCAGCAGAAAAAGATTTGCAGCGAGCGGTAAATGACATCGCTGATCAGGCCGAAAATTTGGTGCGCGGCGGTGCGGTGATTTTAGTTCTGAGTGATCGTAAGTTCGAGCAGGGCCAATTACCTGTAAGTAGTTTGTTGGCTACAGGTGCTGTCCATCACCGTTTGATTAAGAGCGGCATGCGCTGCAATACCAACTTGGTTATTGAAAGTGGCTCGGCCCGTGATTCACATCAATTAGCCTGTTTGTTTGGCTTTGGTGCCACCGCTGTCTATCCTTATTTGGCATTCAGTGTACTGGACGACATGATTCGTACCGGCGAATTATTAGGTGATCCTGTAGAAACACATATTCGTTATCGCAAAGGTCTCAACAAAGGCCTGTTGAAGATCATGTCTAAAATGGGCATCTCAACAATTGCTTCTTACCGCGGCGCGCAATTATTTGAAGCTGTTGGATTAGCGCAGGAAGTGGCCGACCTATGTTTTTATGGTGTCGCTTGCCGTATTCAAGGTGCCAGCTTTGCAAATCTGCAAACTGATCAGCAAATATTGGCTGATACAGCTTGGATTGCACGTAAAAATATCGACCAAGGCGGCTTGCTGAAATATGTTCATGGCAAGGAGTACCACGCCTTTAATCCAGATGTAATCACCGGTTTACAGGATGCAGTGGCTACTGGCGATTATAAGTTATGGGGCCGCTATGCAGATCTGGTTAACAAGCGCCCAGCAGCATCGCTGCGTGATTTGTTGGGCTTTAAGCACGATATAAAATCTATTCCATTAGAAGAAGTGGAGCCGATAGAAGCGATTTTGCCGCGCTTTGATTCTGCCGGTATGTCTTTGGGCGCCTTGAGCCCAGAAGCACATGAAGCATTAGCGACGGCAATGAACCGCTTAGGTGGTCGTTCAAATTCCGGCGAAGGTGGTGAAGATCCCGCTCGTTATGGCACTGAGCGCAACTCTAAAATTAAACAAATTGCTTCCGGTCGCTTTGGTGTCACGCCGCATTATTTGGTGAATGCCGAAGTGCTGCAGATCAAAGTAGCCCAGGGCGCCAAGCCTGGTGAAGGTGGCCAGCTACCGGGCGGCAAAGTCAATAAGCTTATTGCTCGACTACGGTATGCGGTACCCGGGGTGACATTGATTTCGCCACCACCGCATCATGATATATATTCGATCGAAGATTTGGCGCAATTAATTTATGATTTGAAACAAGTTAACCCAGCGGCGAAAGTTTCGGTTAAATTAGTCTCTGAACCCGGTGTTGGCACCATTGCTGCCGGAGTTGCAAAAGCTTATGCCGATTTGATTACCATCTCTGGTTACGATGGTGGTACCGCGGCCAGCCCGTTGACCTCTATCCGCTATGCCGGTTCTCCTTGGGAATTAGGTTTATCTGAAGTGCAGCAAACATTACGTGGCAATGGTTTACGGGGTTTGGTGCGATTGCAAACTGACGGTGGTTTAAAAACGGGTCTTGATGTTGTTAAAGCAGCGGTATTGGGTGCAGAAAGTTTTGGTTTCGGTACCACCCCGATGGTGGCGCTGGGCTGTAAGTATTTGCGCATATGTCACTTGAATAATTGTGCCACAGGTGTCGCCACGCAAAACGATTATTTACGTAACGAGCATTTCATCGGCACTGTCGAAATGGTGATGAACTTCTTCCGCTTCATAGCGACTGAAACTCGTGAGTGGATGGCGCAGATTGGTGTCCGCTCTTTAGAAGAGCTAATCGGACGCACCGATTTATTAGAAGCTTTAGAAGGCGTTACCGAAAAGCAGTCTAATTTAGACCTGTCGCCCATTTTATATAAAGACCCTGATGCCGAAGGTCAGCCTGAATTTTGTCGCGTTGAGTCTAATAATCCATTCGACAAGGGCGAAAAAGCCGAATTGATCGTGGCGGCCACCATCAATGCTATCGACAGTAAGCAGGGTGGAGAGTTTAGCTTTGCGGTTACCAACTGTGACCGTTCAATCGGTGCTCGTTTGTCCGGTGAAATAGCCACGCGTTATGGTAACGAAGGTCTGGCTGAAAAACCGCTGGTACTGAGATTGACCGGTACGGCCGGGCAAAGCTTCGGCGTATGGAATGTGGGCGGTTTGCATATGCACCTTGAAGGTGATGCTAACGATTATGTGGGTAAAGGTATGGCTGGTGGTAAGCTGGTTATTTATCCGCCAAGGGTTAGCGAGTTTGCCTCACAAGATACCGCTATTATTGGTAATACGTGCTTATACGGTGCCACTGGCGGTAAATTATTCGCCGCCGGTATTGCCGGTGAACGCTTTGCAGTGCGTAATTCCGGCGCCTTTGCAGTTGTTGAAGGTGCAGGCGATCACTGTTGTGAATACATGACTGGCGGTAACGTTACTGTGTTAGGTGAAACTGGAGTGAACTTCGGTGCCGGTATGACCGGTGGTTTTGCCTATGTATTGGATGAAAGCCGTAGCTTTGTTGATAAATACAATAGCGAGTTGGTTGAAATCCAACGCATCAATAGTGAAGCGCTAGAACCTAATCGCAATCACTTGCGTGGTAATATTCAAACTTTTATTGATGAAACCGGCTCTCAGTGGGGTCAGCATATTCTCGATAATTGGGCGGATTTTGTGGGTAAATTCTGGTTGGTAAAACCCAAAGCAGCATCGGTTGATACGTTGTTGAAAGACATCAAGCAACGGCCAGAGTAAATCACGAGAATTAATATATGGCACAACGTTTATCTAATAATTTTCAATTTCTGGATGTGGGTCGGCAAGACCCGCATAAAAAGTCTATGCTTGCTCGGACTACCGAGTATGTAGAAATCTATGAGCCCTACCAGAAAGAAGAGGTTTCTCAGCAGGCGCATCGCTGCCTGGAGTGTGGTAACCCTTATTGTGAGTGGAAATGCCCGGTTCATAATTACATTCCAAACTGGCTGAGGTTGGTATCGGAAGGTAATATTTTTGAGGCCGCCGAATTGGCGCATCAAACTAACACTTTGCCAGAGGTTTGTGGTCGAGTTTGTCCGCAGGATCGTTTATGTGAAGGTGCTTGTACCCTCAACGATGGTTTCGGTGCCGTAACGATTGGCTCCACCGAAAAATATATCGCCGACACGGCTTTAGCCATGGGCTGGCGCCCGGATTTATCGGCGCGCGTTTGGACCGATAAAAAAGTTGCCGTCATTGGTGCTGGTCCTGCCGGTCTAGGGTGTGCCGATGTATTAGTGCGCGCTGGTGTAAAACCGGTGGTGTTTGATAGCTATCCCGAAATAGGTGGTTTACTTACTTTTGGTATCCCCGAGTTTAAGCTCGAAAAATCGGTGATGACTCGTCGTCGCGATTTTTTCGAAGATATGGGTATTGAGTTTCGCCTTAATACCGAAGTTGGTAAAGATATATCCATGCAGCAGTTAATGGATGAGTACGATGCGGTATTTATGGGTATGGGTACCTATAAATATATGAAAGGCGGCTTCCCTGGTGAAGACCTTGATGGCGTTTATGATGCGCTGCCGTTTTTAGTGTCGAGTGTGAATCGCAATTTGGGTTTTGAAAAAGACCCTGCTGATTTTATTAGCGTCAGCGGTAAAAAAGTTATTGTGCTCGGCGGTGGTGACACGGCTATGGATTGTAACCGTACATCGATTCGTCAAGGTGCGAGTGCAGTAAACTGTGCTTATCGTCGTGACCGAGAAAATATGCCAGGCTCGCGTCGTGAAGTTGCTAATGCGATTGAAGAGGGAGTTGAGTTTTTATTCAACCGTCAGCCAATCGCAATTATCGGCAATGACAAAGTGGAAGGCATTAAGATGATAACTACTAAGTTAGGTGACCCCGACGAAAATGGTCGCCGTCGTCCAGAACCGATACCTGGCAGTGAAGAAATTGTTAGCGCCGATGTGGTGTTAGTGGCTTTTGGCTTTCAGCCAAGCCCTCCAGAGTGGTTGCAGGCTTTTGATGTTTCTATCAACGACTGGGACGGTGTCGTAGCCCCCGAGCAGCAGCAATATAAATTTCAAACCTCAAATCCAAAAGTGTTCGCCGGCGGTGATATGGTACGCGGTTCTGATTTGGTAGTAACCGCCATTTGGGAAGGTCGCGAAGCTGCTGACGGTATTTTGGATTATTTAAAAGTTTAAACTCAACATTGAGTGTTAAAGGGTACGGTTGGCGTGCCTTTTTTATGTCACTAAATTGTAAGTTAGTAAAGGTTAAACACATGGCTGAATTAAAAAACGATCGCTTTCTTCGCGCTTTATTAAAGCAGTCAGTTGATATCACGCCGGTATGGATGATGCGGCAGGCTGGTCGTTATCTGCCTGAATACCGCGCCAGTCGTTCTAAGGCCGGCGACTTTATGTCGCTGTGTATGAACCCGCAGTTCGCTTGCGAGGTGACCATGCAGCCTTTAGAGCGCTATCCTCTTGATGCGGCTATTTTGTTTTCTGATATTTTAACCATCCCCGATGCGATGGGTTTGGGTTTGTATTTTGAAACCGGCGAAGGTCCACGTTTCAAAAAGACCGTACGCACGGCGGCTGATGTTGCCGCTTTGCCAATTCCAGACCCTCATAAAGATCTGGGTTATGTAATGGACGCGGTAAGCACTATTCGCAAAGAACTTAATGGCAGCGTGCCCTTAATTGGTTTTGCTGGTAGCCCTTGGACTTTAGCAACTTATATGGTTGAAGGTGGCTCTTCCAAAGATTTCCGTCGCGCTAAAGCCTTGGCGTTCAATGAGCCAGAAACCATGCATGCGCTGTTAGATAAGTTGGCGCAAAGTGTCACCTCTTATTTGAACGCCCAAATTTTGGCCGGCGCCCAGGCGGTGCAGATTTTTGATACTTGGGGTGGGGCATTAAGTCACAGCGCCTATCAAGAATTTTCACTGGCCTACATGCAAAAAATTGTTGATGGCTTGCTGCGTGAAAACGATGGTCGCCAAGTGCCGGTCATTCTGTTTACTAAAAACGGCGGCCAGTGGCTGGAGTCAATTGCAGCCACCGGCGCCACTGCTTTGGGTTTGGACTGGACTACAGATATAGGTATTGCGCGCCAGCGTGTTGGTGATCAAGTAGCCCTGCAAGGTAATATGGACCCAACCATGTTATATGCCTCGCCGAAACGAATTCGTGAAGAAGTGGCGACGATTTTAGCCAGCTATGGTTCTGGTAATGGCCATGTGTTTAACTTGGGTCACGGTATTACGCCAGAAGTTGACCCAGTCAATGCAGGTGTATTTATTGAATCGGTGCACGAGTTGTCGGCGCAATATCACCAATAAATAATGATAGTGAGCCGAGATAATAAGCTAATCTTCCAGCAGCTTGTTATTTTGGTCGTGCGCCGGGTGGATAAAAACCGAATATCTCTTTCACCGCGGAATTGATCAGAGCGGTAATCTCCTCAGGCGTTTCGGCGCTAATTTTTAGCTCCTTGCTGCCACGCCATTTAAGTTTCTCTGTTTCCATATTCAGCAGATCTACCATGATCTGTGTTTCCTGTACCACTTTGTCTTTGCCTAAGGGAAAGCTCATTGATAAACCCACCGCAGAGCTACCGCCAAAATTACCAAAGCCGACGCTGCCGGCCGATTTTGGCTCTTCGGTACGAGTGATGGCAGACACGTAATAGCGTACCAAGATATTGGCTGCATTCACTTCATTGGCCGGCTTGAAGCCAGCATTGGCGAGCTCTGATACGAGTGCTGCTTTAGTGCGGTCCAGCAATAGTGGGCTCAGTTGTTTATCTGCGCCACTGCGAGCCTCTAGCCATTGATAGTATTGTGTGCCGTCGAAGCTGGCTTCAGTATCATAATCGACCACCACATTTGAAGTTTGGCAGCCGGTTATTGTGGTTAGTGCCAATAACATTACCATTACGGTCGCTGTTTTTGCCAGTAGGTCTAGACGGGTGAAATTGCTCATAGCTTGCAGCTCGCTGATTTAAGATATTTCCAATATAGGGTATTTAACAGGGTGTATCAAACCCAAGAGGCTAGCTTTTACTACTGCTTTCCATAGTTATTACTAATCAATGTGATTAAAACAATCAAATATAATTATCAGCTCGCTTGCTTGATACTGGCTTTTTATTAACAGGGGTAATGTTATGCAAAGAATCACTATATTTGGTCGCCAGAGTTGTGGCTTTTGCCGTCGGGCCAAACAGCTATGTGAATTAAAGGGTCTTGAGCACCGCTATGTGGACATCGAAGAGGAGGGTATTAACCAGGCGGATCTTGAAAAAACAGTCGGTAAGCCAGTGGATACGGTACCGCAGATTTTCCATGGTCAAGATCATATTGGCGGCTTTGAAGAGCTGAATCGATTTGTTGAGCAGCAGGTAGGCTGAGCAGGCCTTATCAGTTATTGCATGGTTGGTGATTGGCGGTAGAGTTAAGTGCACTCATGTTTACTAGCTTGAGTTAAACTGCTGTATGTCTCATCGCCGCGTTTGCTTCCAAGGACCGTCATTCAATGAACACACTGCTGACCCGAAGCCTATCTATTTGCCTGTTGTTACTCATGGTTGGCTGCGCCATCTCGCCTACTGGGCGCAAACAATTATTAATATTTCCCTCTAGCGAGATGAATCAAGTGGGGGTGGCCGCCTTTAGCGACATTAAGAAAAAGCTACCGGTAGAAAAGCAGGTTACCACTAACATATACGTCAACTGCGTGGCCGATGCGGTAATTGCTATCTTGCCCGCCAATACTCTTGATCAGTGGGAAGTGGTGGTATTTAAAGATGACAGTGCCAATGCCTTTGCCTTGCCGGGCTCTAAAATTGGTGTTCACTCCGGTTTGCTGACAGTGGCTGTTAACCAAAGCCAGCTAGCTACTGTTATAGGGCATGAAATTGGCCATGTAATATCGAGGCACGGTAACGAGCGCCTGTCGATTCAGTTTGCCTCCCAGACCAGTCAGCAGCTGATGGGTGTGATGATGCAGGGCCGGCGTGAAGCGGGTTTGGTAATGGCGGCGATGGGTGTTGGCGCGCAGGTGGGTGTGCAACTTCCCTATAGTCGGGCCCATGAAGCCGAGGCGGATGTGATTGGTTTGGAGTTGATGGCAAAGGCCGGTTTTGACCCACGTGCCAGCGTTGCGCTATGGAATAACATGGCTGCTGGCGCCAAAGGTGAGGCGCCAGCAGAAATAATGTCTACGCACCCATCTAATAGCAGCCGCATCGCAGGTTTGCAGGCCAACATGGGGCCTGCTTTAAACTTTTATGACCAGGCAAGGGCTCAGGGTAAAAGGCCAAATTGTAGAAAATAGCATATTTACGAACCCGCTTTACTAAAGAGCGATGTGGTTCATCTAAGGTTTAAAGGCTTTACTGTTCGCCCATATCACAGTTTAAGCCATGGTTCATATCTAGAGCAGGTTGGTCACTGCCGGGGCGGCCAACTACTTTCGCCGGCACACCTGCAACCGTAGTATGAGCCGGTACATCTTGCAGTACTACGCTGCCAGCGCCAATTTTGGCGCCGTCACCAATGTTGATGTTGCCGAGTATTTTGGCGCCGGCGCTTATCAATACACCGTTGCCAACTTTCGGATGGCGGTCACCTTCTTCTTTGCCGGTTCCCCCCAACGTTACTGACTGCATTATCGACACGTTATTACCAATTACCGCCGTCGCGCCAATAACTACGCCGGTAGCATGGTCCATCAAAATCCCATGGCCGATTTTAGCAGCGGGGTGAATATCAACCGCAAATTCAGTCGAGACACAGTTTTGTAAAAACAGCGCTAAGGCATGTCGACCCTGCTGCCACAGCCAGTGTGAAACACGGTGAGCTTGCAAGGCATGGTAGCCTTTAAAATATAAAAAGGGCTCTGAATAGTTATTACACGCGGAGTCTCTTTCTATTACTGCACTGAGATCGCAGCGCATGGCTTGACTAATATTAGGGTCGGCTTTCAATGCTTCTTGAATCACTTCTCTTACTAATAACGCCGACACTGTGGCGCTATCGAGCTTATAGGCTAAATGAAAGCTCAAGGCGCATTCCAAGCTTTGATGGTTGAGAATGGTGGAATGCAGAAAACTCGCTAATACTGGCTCCTTTTGGATAGCCAGTTCAGTCTCTTTGCGGATACACTGCCATATAGGGTCGTTGTCAGCGGTAATTGAAATTGGTTGGGTTGCCATGCTGCAGTCCGTTTGTTGTGCCAGTGTTATTCATTAGATGGGGGTAGTATAGCGCTTAATCAAGGCTTGTTAATGTTGCGATGCATTGCCATAGCGCTTGCCCTGACTGCTGGTATTTGCGTTCAAAGGGCGTAATTGGCTGCTTCACCTCTAATTGCTGTCGCGCAGGGTGTTGTCCTGCCAGTTGCAAGGCAGCGGCAAATTCTTCTACATAGATCGGCCAATTGCTGCGAAGTTCCACTGTGCCACCCAGCGCCAGAAGGGTAGCAAACAGCGGTGAGCCATGTACTCGCCGCTTGAGTTGCGACGACTTAGGCCAAGGATTGGGGTAAAACAAGCAGTGCCGTTGGATCGGCCATTGTTGCTCCAGCGCCAGTCGCCAAAAATCTTCCACGTCGGCCTGTAGCAGAAGATAGTTAGCGTTAGTGGGCCGGGTGAAATAATTGTCATGTTTCGCAAGTCGGTGGGCGGATTTGTCGACACCAATCACCAGTGCGTCTGGATACAAGTCGGCCAGTCGCGCGGTACTTTCGCCGACACCACAAAATGAATCGAGAATAACTGGGCCGCCATGTGGCTCGACTCTTTGCTGGGCAATAGCAAAACTTTCTACGCTGTGAGCCGCCATCGGCCGTTGAAAGCGGCTGTTTAAGTGACGACGCACCACTGCTTCCAGTTTTTCGTGGATGCCGCTTTGGTTGCTGATGATGACACGGGAGTTATTCATGGCTATAAAGTATGTGCTAAAACATTGCTCCGCAGTATAACAGCCGGTGATAATAGTTGGCGCTTAAATACTTATGCTAGCCAATTGCGCTTAGCAGATTGGACTGGCATTCTTGCGGTTAACACTGTCACCCCCGTACATTAACGCCAAGGTATTTCAATGAGGCAGGACCGTCGTCCCTATTGGGTTAAAAAAGTTTATTTGAGTTTTCGTGCTTGGTATTGCAATCATTTCTTGCGGCCGGCCTGTGATTATCTCGGTGGCTACGACACTATTATGCGGCCTTGGTATGTATCTATATCAGGACCCAATATCCGTATAGGTGAATGCGCCACTATTATTGGTGAGTCAAACTATCGCGTGAATATCGCGGTGTGGGGGCGAGAGCTGGGTGCCGGTGAAATTAACATTGGTGATTATGTATTGATCAGCCCAGGTGCGCGTATTTCAGCGGCAGACAAAATTGTTATTGGCGATAATGTGATGATTGCCCATGGTGTCTATATCACCGACTCAGATTGGCATACGGTTTATGATCGGGTCGCACGGCCGGATGAGGTTACGCCCGTTATTATTAAAGATAATGTCTGGCTGGGTGATCGCAGCACGATTTTAAAAGGTGTCACCATCGGCGAAAACTCGGTAGTGGCCGCGAATTCGGTGGTGGTTAAAGATGTACCCGCCAATGTGGTAGTGGCGGGTAATCCCGCTAAAGTAGTCAAGCAGTTAGACGCTGAGCGAGAGATGAAAAAGCGGTCAGACTTTTATGCGGACCCCGATGCACAAGTCCGTTACTTTGATGATATCGATAAGATGGTATTGTCGGGTAATGGTTTTTTCAATTGGTTGCGAACCTTGGTGGCGCCAACCAGAAAAGACTAATGGCTACTTAAAATAATTGCAGCGCCGGTTCATTGAGTACGGCTAATTGTTCACGCAGTTCCAAGATATGATCGGACCAATAACGTGCGCTATTAAACCAAGGGAAGTTGTGCGGAAACGCCGGGTCTTGCCAGCGCCGTGCTAACCAAGCGCTGTAATGCATAATGCGTAAAGTACGCATAGTTTCAACTAAGTGGAGTTGGCGTGGATCAAAATCATAAAACTCGTTATAACCTTCGATCACTTCTGAGATTGCCGTCGTCTGCATTTGCCTGTCACCAGAAATAAACATCCATAAGTCTTGAATCGCTGGTGCCATCCGACTGTCATCCAAGTCGACAAAATGTGGCGAATCGCCGCGCCATAAAATGTTACCCGAATGGCAGTCGCCATGCACTCTAATGGGTGTATAGGGGGTTTCTTCCAGGCGTATCTTCATTATCTTTATCAGGTCTTCACACAGAGATGTATAAGGCAGTTTTAAGTCACTGGGAATAAATTCTTCGCTGATCAGCTGATAACTTTTTTCTGCAAAATCATGCAGAGTTAATGTGGGTCGATATTGAAAGTTTTGCTGTGCACCGATTGCATGAATGCGGCCAACTAAGCGCCCCAAGACTAATAAACTATTGAGGTCATCCAGCTCTGGTGCATGGCCGCCGCGGCGTACATACAGTGAAAAACGAAAGCCGCCAAAGTTAAATAAAGTTTCACCATTTTCATTTCTTATTGGTGGCACGACCGGTAATTCCGCATCATACAGCTGATAGCTAAAATCATGCTCTTCTTGAATTTGTTCATTGCTCCAGCGTGCAGGGCGATAAAACTTGGCGATAATCGGGTCGCCGTCTTCCATGCCCACTTGATAGACGCGATTTTCGTAACTGTTAAGCGGGAAGATACGCATATCACTGAACCTCCCAGTGCTTTCTACCGCATCGATTACCATTTCGGGGGTGAGTGTTTCGTAGGGATTCTGGTTGATACTTTGGGTCGGTTTTTCGATCATGGCTTTGTCAATTCAGTGAGCAGGGCGACGGTTTTTATTTGCGCGTAAACGGACATGCCGACCGCTAAGCGTAAACGTTCTACCGATTTTCGAGTGAGTCGGACCAATAATATTTGTTCACCAATACGTAGTCGCAATAATAGTTTTGCGGCATTGGTTGTTTCTATTTCATCAATGATGGCGGGCAAAATATTAAGAATGCTGCTGTCTTTGGCTTTATTTAAACTGATGCTAACGTCTCTAGCGGGAATGCGGACAATGACTGTGTCACCAATCGCGCAGTCAATTTTCGTGAGTTGTAATGTTAGCTGTTGATTTATTTTTAATTCTGTCAGTTGGTATATATCGTCATGCTCACTAACCACCGCGTTAATCATACTACCGGCATTTTCTTCATGACTGATGTTCAGATCTAAGCGAGTAAATAATTGCTGCAAGCTGCCTTGGGCGCTGATTTTACCTTGCTCCATCAATACTAAGTGATCGGCGATCTGGCTGATTTCTTCGATGTCATGACTGACATAGAGAATAGGTAGGGTCAGTTTTTGTTGTAATTTCTTTAGATGATGCAGGATGTTTTTTTTGCTGTGATTATCAAGTGATGCCAGCGGCTCATCCATTAATAATAATTGCGGGGCGCTTAATAGCGCGCGGGAAATCGCCACTCGCTGTTGCTGGCCGGCAGATAATTCTGCAGGCATCTTCGCTAACAATTGATTAATTACGAGCCACTCACTGACCTGCGTAATGCCAGGGCCATTATCATTAAAGCGACGTTTAAAGCTATACTCTAGATTGTCCCGCACCGTTAAGTGAGGAAACAAGCGGCCATCTTGAAACACATAGGCGATGTTACGCTGCTGGCTGGGGAGTTGCTGTTTATCATCTTGCCAAATCTGGTCGTTAAAACTTAAATGGCCCTTGGTCTGCGGCTCTAATCCTGCCAGCCAACGCAGTAGGGTAGTTTTTCCGGCGCCACTATGGCCGTAAATCGCGGTAATGCCACTACTTTCGATAGCGCAGTGCACTGATAACTGAAAGTCATTTCGTTGCAGCTCTAGGCTTACCAGCAGACTCACTATTTGGCTCCCATCGCTAAGGCGCTGGGCTGATTAAAGCGATAAATCATCGCCAATAACAACAATGAGAAAATGACCAGACCAGCCGCCAGCCAATGGGCCTCGGAGTATTGAAGGTTCTCCACTTTATCGTAAAGCGCAATCGCTAATACTTGGGTTTCGCCGGGGATATTGCCGCCAATCATTAGTACCACACCAAATTCGCCGACCGTATGTGCGAAGCCAAGACTAGCGGCGGTAATAAAACTGCGCCGCGATAGTGGCAGTACCACCGAGAAGAATTGATCGCGCTTGCTGGCACCCATGGTAGCGGCGGCTTCTAACAAGCTCGCTGGCAATTGCTCAAAGCTGGCCTGTAATGGCTGTACGACAAAGGGCAATGAATACAATACCGAGCCAATCACCAAGGCACTGAAGCTGAAAGCTAACTGTGCGCCTGTAGCGCTAAGCCAAAGTTGACCAAAGCTGCTGGTTGGCGCAAAAGCGAGTAATAAATAAAAACCTAATACGGTGGGAGGTAACACCAGGGGTAAGGCGACGATGGCTTCTAATAAGGGTTTTGACCGCAGTTTGGAGCGGGCAAGCCACCAAGCTAATGGCGTACCTAACAACAATAAAACCATCGTGCTAACACTGGCCAGTTTAATCGTCAGGACAATAGCGGCGATGTCTTGCTCAGGTAGCATAGGGCGCTCTAGTACTAAGGTTGATCGGCTAACGTATAGCCGTGTTGCGCAATAATGTCGCGGGCGGCCGCACTTTTCAGGAAGGCCATAAACGCCAGCGCCGCTTTATTATTGCTGGCGGATTGTAGCAGGATCGCCTGTTGCTGTATCGGCTGATACCCGTGCGGGTCAATCGTCATATAGGTGAGTTGCTTGAATTGCTGGGTCTGTGATTGCAAGGCTTGGGATTGCGCCACTAATGCCGCCGCGACATTGCCAGTGACAACAAACTGAAAAGCCTGCGCGACATTATTACCCCGCGCAATTTGCGAACTATGGTTTTGCCATAAACCCATAGCCGTCAGTGCTTGCCTAGCAGCAATGCCATAGGGTGCAGTGTCGGGATTAGCGATAGCAATTTTTTTACCGTTGCTAAGTATTTGTTGCAGTAAGAGTTGCGGCTCGCTATCTGGATTGAGCGGCGAATTGAGGGCTGGATTGATCGCCAGCACCAGCCCGCCAATAGCATAAGTGAAGCGGGAGCCAGCTACGCCCAACTTTGCTTCCAGCAATTGCGGGTAGCGTTGATCGGCGGCTAGTAATAGATCAAAGCGAGCACCATGTAGGATTTGCTGATAAAGCACACCGCTGGACGCATAGCTTGCTGTTAACTTATGGGAGTATTCGGCTTCAAACGCTGTGCTGAGGTCAATTAAAGTAGTCTTGAAATTGCTGGCGACGCCCACACGCAAGGTGTCAGCTGATGCCGCGGCGAATACAAACCATGCGCTAAATAATAAAAAGATACGAGCCATGTTGATGAACCGAGTTAATCGTTAGGCCATGGTACCGCTGAAGCCAGTCGAGGCAAAGCCAAGCAAGCAAATAATGATGCGGTGACAAGTGTGTTAAGAGTCAGCTCGAGGGTGTTGGTGGGAGTAATACACGCTATAGAGAGTAGGCTTTTATTTTATAATGTATAAAG
>JBNMPW010000041.1:0-19998 GCA_051277205.1 Oceanicoccus sp.
TGGTTGGGATAGCTATTTAAATGCCAGTTATGTCGATGGCACTTGTGTGGATAATAGTTGCGAGCGCAGTGGTGTCGATGACCGTTTTCTGGCAACAGATGACTCGTTGGTGTTTGATTGGACTGCCAGTATGCCGCTGAATGATAGCGCCCGGGTATATGCCAAGGTGGATAATCTGCTCGATGATCAAAACATTATTTCTCGAAAACCTGATGGCGCAAGACCCAACAAACCTCGCACTATCTATTTGGGATTGAAACTGAGATTTTAAGCCCAACAGATCAACGGCTCACAAAAAAGCCCCCGCATAGTTTCCTATGCGGGGGCTTTTTTGTGAGGTGCTAAATGGCCGACATTTGGTTACGTCGACATTTGGCTTTGCTGGTAATTTTGCAGGCCAACTTTATCAATTAAGGTAAGTTGAGTTTCCAGCCAATCAATATGCTCTTCTTCAGACTCCATAATGCTCTGGAATAAATCGCGACTGACATAGTCGCCAATGGACTCGCAGTACTGCACCGCGTCCTTTAAATCGGCGTGGGCAATCATTTCTATCTTGAGATCGCTTTGCAGCATCTCTAAAGTGTTTTCGCCGATCAACAGCTTACCCAAATCTTGCAGATTAGGGAGGCCTTCGAGAAACAAAATGCGCTCAACCAGTGAGTCGGCATGTTTCATTTCATCAATAGATTCATGGTACTCATGATCGCCCAATTCTTTAAGCCCCCAGTCTTTATACATACGGGCGTGTAAGAAATATTGGTTAATAGCGACCAGTTCATTGCCGAGCACGGTATTGAGGTGTTTGATAACAGTAGCGTCACCTTTCATGATGGAACTCCATGAGGATTAAGTGGGAGAAAATGATGATCGGAGTGTCTGCCAAGATGGCTCGTTTGTCAACGATAAATGTTAGGTAAGTTATTGATTTAAAAGGGAATGTGAATAGAAGTAATTCTCAGTCGCACTAAAGTGCGGTGGAGGGGGTTTAGCTAATCGCGTAAAAGAGTTGCTCTTCAGCAATCGAGTTTTGCACTGAGTCATTGAACACTTCGCGCGCTAAAATGCCACATTTGCCACATTGAGACGCCAGCCCAAGATCCTTGCGAACTTGACCAAAGCGGGTAGCACCTTGTTCCACGGCTTCGCGGATTTGGGTGTCAGTTACAGCTTTGCAGAGGCAGATGTACATGGTGTTCTCGGTGTTGTTGACTTGCCCGCATAGGCATTAGTGTCGGTATGAAAGAAATACGTTTTTGTATGGTAAATATAGTAATCTAAGTGAGAATCATTGTCAATATCATTTAGATTTGTGTTTTAGCGATAATGCCCGTGTGGAGGATAAATAATCGAGGGGTGTTGATATCGAGCAATAGTTTATAACTATTGCCATGATTTAAAAAATTGAGTGGGATTGTTAGTGGGCGATGTGTAATATCAGTGCTGTGTTTAGCTAGTGCTGTCGCAAAGACATCACAACAGCACATCCAGCAAAAATGAAAATCCCTAACTTACCGTGGAGGCAAGACTACAATGAGTGTACTCGTTGGCAAACCCGCACCAGATTTTACTTGTAATGCTGTATTAGGCAGCGGCGAGATCGTTGATAACTTCAGCTTGTCAGATACTATTAAAGGCAAAATTGGCTTGGTATTTTTCTACCCGCTAGATTTCACCTTTGTATGTCCTTCTGAATTGTTGGCCGTTGATCACCGCATGGACAAATTCAAAGAGCTAGGTGTAGAAGTGATTGGTGTTTCAATTGACTCACACTTCACCCACAACGCTTGGCGTAACACCGACATTAATAACGGTGGCATCGGTCAAGTTGGCTACACCTTAGCCGCTGACATCAATCACGATATCTGTCGCGCCTATGACGTAGAGTCGGACGGTGGTGTTGCTTTCCGTGGTGCTTTCATCATCGATCAAAACGGTGTTGTGCGTTCACAGACTGTTAATGACTTACCGTTGGGCCGCAACTTCGACGAATTTATTCGTGTTATCGAAGCGCTGCAGTTCCACGAAGAGCATGGCGAAGTTTGCCCAGCTGGTTGGACGAAAGGTGACAAAGGTATGACTGCTTCACCAGACGGTGTTGCTTCTTACTTGTCAGAGAATGCCGACAAGCTGTAAGTACCCGCTTAGCTTGTTGCAAAAAAGGCCTGTTTTTACAGGCCTTTTTTGTGGCTGGCATTCCAGCTATCAATTTCCTTCAGCATCGCTTGCGCCGCCACCGATAACGGAAAACGCGGACGCGTAATAACCCCGACATTGCGAGTAATGACTGGATTACTGATCGGTCGGCACACCGCACCCATTTCTAACAGTTGGTTGGCGCTCAAGGCTGGCATGATACTGATCCCTAAACCCTGCGACACCATGCGGCCAATAGTCACCAGTTGGTGGGCTTCAAAACTGGGCGTTAAATCGATGCCGTTGGCCTGTAGTGTTTCATCTATTAATAAACGGATGCTGGAAGGGCGTTGCAAAGCGATAAAGCTATATTGCTGCAAAGCCGACCAGCTGAGCTTTTTATTGTCGAGTAGCGGGTGATTACTGGGCAATACCACCACAAACTTATCCAGAAATAGCGGTTTGAAACTGATGTCAGGCCGCTCGCCAGGGTCAAAAGTGACGCCCAACTCGGCATGGCCGCTGATTACCATGTTGACTACATCTTCGGCAATCACATCGTGCACGGTGATATTAATATCAGGGTAGTGGTTATGGTATTGCTCGAGGATGGCGGGCAGCAAGCTACAAGCAAAGGTGGGCATCGCGGCGAGCTCGAGCTTGCCGCGCTGTAGTGAGAATATGGTGTGTAGGTCATCTAGCGAGTTTTCCCAATCAGATAATAGCCGTTTCGCTACGCTATAGAATTTTTCGCCTTCAGGAGTCAGGTTAACCGAGCGGGTGGTGCGTGCTAGCAGTTTACCGCCCACCACTTGCTCGAGGTTTTTAATAGTGATGCTGAGTGCTGGCTGGGATAGATTCAGCTGGCTACAGGCTTCGGCAAAGCTCTGGGCGCGAGCTACAGCGACAAATGCCTGCATTTGTTTGATAGTTACATTCATAAATTTTATATATTAATTCAAAGAATAAATAAATTTGTTAAATATAAGGTCATGCGGCAGGATAGGCAAGCTAATTTGTGGTGGCGCCTGTTAACGTTCAGTTTGTTTGGGGTGGCCATATAAGCATTTCAATTAAACAGCAAGCGGCAGGAGAAAATCATGTCAGGTTTTGACAAGGTAGTGTCAACGTACGAAGAGGCGATGGCGGGGCTGGAAGATAATATGACGGTTATCTCCGGTGGCTTTGGTTTGTGTGGTATTCCAGAAAATTTAATCAATGAGATTAGACGTAAAGGTACTAAGGGCTTAACCATTGCGTCTAATAATTGTGGCACAGACGACTACGGTCTCGGTGTGTTGTTAAAGGACAAACAAATTAAAAAAATGATCGCCTCCTACGTCGGTGAGAATGCCGAGTTTGAAACACAAATGATGAGCGGCGAACTGGATGTTGAATTAACACCACAGGGCACATTGGCGGAAAAAATGCGTGCCGGTGGTGCTGGTATTCCCGCTTTTTATACCGCCACTGGTTATGGTACGCCGGTAGGTGAAGGTAAAGAAGTACGCGAGTTTAACGGTAGGTATTATATTCTTGAAGAGGCTTTGATCGGTGACTTTTCGATTGCTAAAGCTTGGAAAGCAGACCGCAATGGTAATCTGATATTTCGTAAAACGGCCCGTAATTTTAACCCTATGGCGATTACCGCCGGTAAAATTTCAGTGGTTGAAGTAGAAGAAATCGTAGAGGTGGGTGAACTAGCCCCCGATCAGATTCATTTGCCGGGTATTTATGTTAACCGCTTAATTAAAGGGTCTTTCGAAAAAGTTATTGAGCAGCGTACGGTTAGAAGCGCCAGCTAATCAGTAGAGACTTATCCAACAATCTTACAGGAGAGCAAGTAATGGCTTTGACTCGAGATCAAATAGCGCAACGTGTAGCGAAAGAATTTAAAGACGGTTATTACGTAAACTTAGGTATTGGTATTCCAACACTGGCGGCGAATTTTATTCCCGACGGAGTCGATGTAATGCTGCAATCTGAAAACGGTATTTTGGGTATGGGCCCGTTCCCGCTGGAAGAAGAGGTGGATGCAGATTTGATTAATGCAGGCAAGCAAACAGTTACATTGCTAGATGGCGCTTCTATATTCTCGTCAGCGGATTCTTTCGCCATGATTCGAGGTGGTCATGTCGACCTGACCGTGTTGGGTGCGTTTGAAGTCGACGCCCAGGGTAATATCGCCTCTTATATGATCCCCGGTAAATTGATTAAAGGCATGGGGGGTGCAATGGATTTAGTGGCTGGCGCAGACAACATCATTGTTACTATGACCCACGCTTCTAAGCATGGTGATTCTAAGTTATTGGCTGAGTGTACGTTGCCACTTACGGGTAAAGGTTGCATCAAGCGAGTGCTGACTGATTTAGCGTTGCTGGATATCGAGAATGGCAAGTTTATTTTACGCGAACGCGCACCCGGGGTAACGGTTGATGAAATCAAAGCACTGACTGCAGGTGAGTTGGTGGTACCCGATGACGTGACGGAAATGGTTTTTTAAACGGGCTTGGTTGATAATGGCGCGCATATAATAGATTTACTGAGTCGGAGTTTAAAATGAGTCAAAGAGAAGTAGTCGTATTAAGTGGTGTTAGAACAGCAATTGCTGATTTTGGCGGTGCATTAAAAGATCAGCCAGCCACCGAGTTGGCTGGCATAGTGGTTGCTGAGGCGTTAAAGCGTTCAGGCTTAGCGGCAGAAGATATTGGTCATTGTGTTATCGGTTCGGTATTACATGGTGATCGTCGCGATATGTATATCAGCCGGGTAGCAGCCCTAAAAGGCGGCTTGCTCATCGAAACCCCGGCTCTAACGGTCAACCGTTTATGTGGCTCTGGCTTGCAGGCCGTTATCTCTGCCGCACAAATGATTCTGTTAGGTGATTGCGATGCGGCCATTGCCGGTGGTGCTGAGTCGATGAGTCGGGTGCCATATTGGCTGCCGACCGCACGCTTTGGTTCAAAAATGGGAGACGCTGCTATGGTCGACCCAATGATTGGCGCGTTAACCTGTCCGATAGGTGATGTGCATATGGGCATTACTGCTGAAAACATTGCCGACAAATTTGATATCACTCGTGAACAACAAGATCAGTTAGCCGTGCAAAGCCATCAACGTGGCCAGCGGGCGATTGAAGAAAAGCGTTTTGCCGGGCAAATTGTACCCATCGAAATTAAAACTCGCAAAGGTGTGACCGTGTTTGAGCAAGACGAACATGTGCGTTTTGATTGTGATATCGCATCCATGGAGAAATTACGGACTGCTTTTAAAAAAGATGGCACCGTCACCGCCGGTAATTCCTCCGGCCTTAACGATGGCGCTGGCGCCTTAGTACTGATGGAAAAAAGCGCGGCTGCGGCCAAAGGTTTAAAGTCAATGGCCACTATGAAGGGCTATGCCTTGGCCGGTGTTGATCCTGCCATTATGGGTACTGGTCCAATTCCAGCGGTACGTAAGTTACTTGAAAAGGCTAATTTAAGTGTTGCCGACATTGATGTCTGGGAGGCCAATGAAGCTTTTGCAGCACAAGCGCTGTCTGTGTCCAACGAGCTAGGTATTGATCCCGAAAAAGTGAATCCTAATGGTTCGGGTATTGGTTTAGGTCACCCCATTGGCGCAACGGGTGCGATTATTTCAATTAAAGCCTTGTATGAATTGGAGCGCACTGGCGGTCGTTACGCCGTTGCTACCATGTGTATCGGTGGCGGTCAGGGTATCGCGGCTTTGTTTGAGCGTACTGAGTAATGTTATAAGTATTTTTCACACCTGCACGTAATACTACTGCAGTATTAAAAAAGCCGAGCCTTGCTCGGTTTTTTTAATGACTTTACCTTGTTTATGGCTTGTTGTATCGGTGGTCATCTGCGCCATTGCCAAGCTGAGCTCAGCGTTTACACCATCTCGGGGCGCCAAATGGCCCGGCTAATTGCTTATAATGAGCCGAAGTAGAGCGTATTAAGCGACTGTAGTGAAAGTAGTGGCAAAGTTAAACCGTGGTCTAGTAAGATTGCGTGATGGCGGTGGCGATGATATGTGTTGCGCCGTCATCAATACTTGGTCTTGAGTTGTCAGCTGAGCTCTTGAGCCCGAATCAGTACGCTTTAAGAAATAACTATATAGGCTTGTGTAAATGAGAATTGAAGGTAAAGAAGTAGCGCAAAAATTACGCGACAGTTTAGCGATTGACGTGGCAGCTTTAAAAGCTGAGCGCGGTGTCACTCCCGGTCTAACCGTTGTCCTGGTGGGCGAAGACCCCGCTAGTCAGGTCTATGTTCGCAACAAAGTGAAACAAACTGCCGAGGTGGGCATGATCAGTAATAAGATCAGTCTTAGCAAAGATGCTTCGCAGCAAGAGTTGCTGGCCGAGCTCGACAAGCTGAACAATGATCCTGAGGTGCATGGTATTTTGGTACAGCTGCCATTGCCAAGTCATATCGATGAAGCGTTAATCATAGAAGCTATTGCGCCAGAGAAAGATGTTGATGGTTTTCATGCGGTCAACTCAGGTCGTTTGTTGAACGGCACCGATGGCGGCTTAGTACCTTGTACGCCACAGGGTTGCGTGATGTTGGCAAAACAGCATTTAGGTGATGATTTGTCCGGCAAGCATGCGGTTATTGTTGGTCGCTCTAACATCGTGGGTAAGCCAGTGGCCTTATTGCTACTGCAAGAAAACTGCACGGTGACGGTTGCTCATTCGAGAACTCAAGACTTACCGGCTATCTGCGCGCAAGCTGATATTTTGGTGGCG
Source organism: Oceanicoccus sp. (assembly GCA_051277205.1). Taxonomy (GTDB): domain Bacteria; phylum Pseudomonadota; class Gammaproteobacteria; order Pseudomonadales; family Dasaniaceae; genus Oceanicoccus. The sequence continues at coordinate 6,890 of JBNMPW010000041.1, forward strand.
GCGGTTGGCCGTCCTGAGATGATCAAAGGTGACTGGATAAAACCCGGTGCGACGGTGATTGACGTTGGTATTAACCGCATTGATGCTGGCGATGGCAAAACCCGTTTGGTCGGTGATGTTGATTTTGCCGAAGTTGAGCCTATAGCGGCGGCGATTACCCCAGTACCTGGCGGTGTTGGCCCCATGACTATTGCCTGTTTGTTGAAAAACACGCTAGAAGCTGCCCGCCATATCACAGCGTAGCACTAGCTCTCAGATAGACTGCCCTCTAATTATCAATGCTAATTAGGTGGGCGGCCCTACTATCGATGGTGTTATCAAATGACGATGAAAAGTTGGTTGCTGGTTGCTTCAAGACCGCAAGTCATGCAGCGCAGTGCAAAAGTTGCGATTGTAGTCGGCACAATTCTCGGTGTAATAAATCACAGCGATAAAATGTTGGCCGGTAATGTAGACGTAATAACCGCTTTGAAATTAGGCTTCACCTACTTGGTGCCGTTCTCTGTTTCAATCTGGGCCTCGGTGCAAGCGATAATCACGGCTGAGAGTATTACCTAGCGAACTTAGCCGCGTAAGTAATCCTATGCAGCTTAGCCTCGTTGATTCCTGATGGCTGAAACCACTGACTCCAGTGCTCTATCAAAGGTGTTGTCATTGTTCAGCACCTTGGCATAGCCGTCTTGAATATCGACAATTAATTCTGCTCGAAAACGGTCAAAAAGTTTCAAGCCTTGGTGGTCGGTAAATATATATTTGCCCAAGCTTGGCGCATAAAAAGCAATTTTACAGCGTTTAAACTCACCCTTGATCATGTAATTCATGTGGGTACCTGTGCAAATGCTATCAACCAAGTTTAATGTGTCGGTCATCGCTAAGCGCGTATTTTCTGTGGTGTCGCTATGACTAACCGCTGTCGTTGGGGTGGAGAAAGAAAACTCGAAGACGATATCGTCATTTTCTTCAGTTTCAGATACAGTTTCAAGTTCGATAACCGGCTCCGCTTCAGCGGCAGTAGTCACTACAATATCTTCTGGTAGCGCTAGATCTTCGGTTTCAGCGACGGTGTTCTGTGGTTTGACATAATCATGTCCGACTGCTTGTTGTTTTTTGATGGCTTGTAACTGAGACGCTTGCAGTTGTAGTTGCTGGTCTTCGGCAAGCTGGTCCTTCTCTAATTCATCAACAATATCTTTGGTCTTTGCTGTGTTGACCAGTACGTCTTCATCTATGGGCATTATTTTTTTGTTGTCAGCATTTTTTATAAAGGCAATATGTATTTCTTGCAGTTGCTCCATAAAATGAGATTTGATCAATTCATCGATAGTATAACTAGAAAAAATTCGGCCTATGCGTTTTACAATGCTCGGCAGCGCCTTGATTAACGCGGGCTTTAATAAGGTGGTTTTGCCAGCACCGGTTGACCAGAGTATTTGTTCAAACAAATCAATAGCTTCTGAGCGCTCTTCACTCAGCGGTAAATTATTCATATAACTGGCATGCAGAACTTTGGCCCATACCTTTTCTAATAAAGCATGAAAATGCATGGGTTTTTTTAGCCGCTTAATGGGGTCAACAACAAACTCTTTAACCGCGGCGTTGGCGCCTTCTAACGCTTCTTCTTGTTTTGCATCAAGTTGAGCCTGTTGTTCAATGCTGTTTTCATGCTCGGCGGCAGTATCAGCAATCTGTAACAGAAACTCGCTGACACTCTTTTGCAGCTCAGTAATTTGATCATTACTGTTGTCAAGGCTCTCGGTCACCTTAGTAACGTAGCTATTTAACATGATGTAGGCATTAGACTCTGTCGATTTAGCAATATAGCCTAATTCGGTGAGATCATTTAGTAGCTGCCTTGCAGGGTGTTTAGAGTCTTCAAACAGCTCCGTGTTGGCCAGCGCCATACGCATATAGGGAATTTGCAGGCGCATTAATAAGGCTGATATGAACGTCGGAATGGTGCTGTCATTATCAATAAACTCAAACATTAGGGCGACGAGATTGATGATGTTTTCGCCCATCGCACTCATGACATTGTATTGACTGTCAGAGGATCGGCTTTGCAGGTTGTCAGCAAGGGATTGGCGGATATCCTCGCCACTGTTTTGCGGTTTTTCGTCAGCGACTTGTAGAGCCGCCAGCATATTGTCCACATCTTTATTGGAGACAGTGACTATCGCTTTATCCTCACCGATATCGCTGGGCACATTAGACAGCTGCGTACTATTACTGAAGCCGTCTCCAAACAAAGCCGCTGGCAGATTTTTTTTACTGAGCAATTCCAATAGATTGATGTCGAAATCTTCCGGAACCGCAATCAGCCGGTTGCCGTCAGCCATACTTGCTCGACTATTACGGTTGTCTTTCACTGTGTAGGTTTTTGGCTGTTCCAACTTATAACCATGCGCTTCAAGTTGTTTTTGAATACCCAAGTAGAGATGTTTCATGGACGGTAAAAATACATCTCTTACCTTTTCGCGCAATAAATTATCGACTGGGTCACTTAGCTCGGCTGCAATAATGCCGACCTGAATGCTGTTACCAATAGTCTGAGGAAAGAATGGCATGGTCGATGTGTTAATAACCGCCTCAGGTAGCGCCTGGTTAAAGCCACTTAGCACAGGTACTAACACATAGTTCAATTCGCCAAGGCTTTTAGCGATAAGCTTTTGGATTTCAATTTTTTCTTGCAGGGTATCATCGCAGATAAGGCTTAAGCCACTGCTCTTTAGCTGGGCTTTATAATCTAATTCTGACTGGTTAAAGTCGTTATTTGCTAGGGTCAATATTTTGCTGAATTCAGCAGTCAGTATGGGCCGCCCACGGTTGAACTCGTCTGCTAATAATAACAGGCGATCACTATCCAGCGAGGAGTCAGCTTCATCGGCTTGTTCAATAATGCTGGGTTCAACGGCATCTAGCATTGACTCAAACTGCCTGAAAACCTCTTTATGTGCCGCTTTAAGTAGCTTGGTAATTAGCTCCGGCATGTCTTTGTTCGAGCTGTCTGGGTGATCTGTCATATGTTGGCTTTTTTTGGTGGTGCTGAGTGATAAAAGTAAGAATTATAGTGGACATGACACAAAAAACCAAAGTCAGGTGCTGTGATTCTGATGAATACCCAAAACAGTAATAGATAGGCTATAAATTATCCGATTTGGAGGTTGTGCCATCATAAAAATAAAGGTATTGCGACATCAATCACTTTTTTTACCGCCGGGTGCTTGAGTTTTCGCTCCGGTGAAATCGCATAAAACCGCTCTTTGACATCGTCAGTACGACCGATAACAGCGACCTTGTATTGCTTGAGTACATGTTCTTCTATTGTGGACGGCGTGCAAAATACGCCATAACCAAACTGTCCAAAAAACTTCATCAAAGCGCTGTCATCAAACTCAGCGACCACAACGGGGCTGATGTTAAGCTCTTCAAACCAGGATGTCAGGGATATTTTTAAGGATGATTTATCGCCCGGTAACAACATAGGTTTGGTATCAAGATTCTGAGGGAAGCCCGATTCAAAAGTTTTTGCTGCTGATTTTTCTGCATAAAATGTCAATCCACATTCGCCAAGACTATGGTTATATGCTCTAACAGCCGAGCCTGGTGGCAATGGTCGGTCAGAAATAATTAAATCAATTTTATTAATAGCAAGGTCAGCCAATAAGGAGTCAAAATCACCTTCCTTACAAATTAATCGAATGTTCTCGTCCATTGAAAATGTGGGTGATAGCAAATCAAACGCCAATATTTTGGGTATCACATCAACAACGCCAACCGTAAATACAAAGCGCTGATTTGTATCTTTGGATTTTAATGCTTGCTGCAATTCATGCCCCAAAGAAAAAATATCATCCGCGTAGCTATATACTGTGTTCCCCATCTCATTGAGCACCAGTCTTTTACCGACACGGTCAAAGAGCTTTTCGCCTAGATAATCCTCGAAGGTTTTTAACTGGCCGCTCAGCGTTTGTGGTGATAGATGAAGCAATTTAGCCGCCTTCACAATACTGCCTTCACGTGCAATGGTGAAAAAATATTGCAGATGATGGTAATTCAATTGAGCCATTAGTCGGTTCTGCCTTAATTATATCCGGTTTAATAGTTATACGGTTTTATCGATCTTTGGATCAACAACATTCGAATATTATTGATGTTATTTATTCGCTATAAAGTAACTCTGTAAACCAGTTAGCCCATTAATTGATCAAAAATATAGGAGGCACACAGTTAGCCGCTGAATACCGTCAACCCCGTTACGTTCAACAGGCAGTATCACTATCCACTAGTTAATATCAAGGAGATAGGCAATGAAACTCGTCATTCATTCAAAAGATGTAGAGTCTGAACCCGACCTCAGTACCTATATTGAATATCGTATGGGCTTTGCGTTTGCTAGAACTCGACGCTTGATAAAGGCGGTAGTGATTGCGATAACAGATATCAATGGACCCAAAGGCGGTGTGGATAAGCAATGTAAAGTTATTATAAAGTCTTATGGCTTATCAGATATCGTGATTACTGAAAGGCAGTCTGAAATTAAAAGTGCTATTGATCGCGGTATCACCCGTGCCAGTAGAAATTTCGTTCAACAAATGAAGCGAAAAGGTATACTGAAGAGCCGACATATAAGTCATCGGTCATTACCCTTAATGCCTGAGTATAGCTAAACAGATCAATAGGATAGTTATGTTCTATATCTATACACCTACCGGCCGTAGCTTCTCAGGGCCTCTTGAAAAATTACGGCGAACAGAAAAGCCCGCCGCCGCCGCCGCTGCTCGTAGTGCGCAACAAGATCCCATTGATGAAATATCTAATGCGGCGATTACTAAGATTAAAGCAAGTGCGTATCAAGTATCAGTTAAGGCGATTACTGAATATGATCAACACCTGGATCGAGGTAATAATCGCGAGCCCATTAAGCATGCGTTTCAAATAATGACCACCGATGTGCAATCACTAAATGCATCTTCATCTGTTCAACAGGCATTGGTGGTTTTTCAGAGTGTTGAGTACCAAGTCCTTCCCATTACCGATAATAGCCAAGTTGTAGTCGGCGATCTTTCTCGAAAAAAACTCTATGAATATCTGTTAGAAAAAAGATCGGATAACTCAGCTTTGAACAAGCCGATTAGTGAGGTGTTTATCAGTAATAGCTCAAAAGTATTTTCGGCGGCGCCAGTGACTGATATCAGACGCATCGCGGCAGTTTTAGTTGAATATAATCTGGATGCGCTACCGATAGTTCAAGAAAGCGGTCAACTTGTCGGCATTATTTCGCGCACAGATATTTTAAAATCAGCCACTACTGATCCGCCACTTTCCTTGTGGTGCTAAGTCTATTAACGCGTGCGCTTAGTTACCATCAATAGTAGTGCGGGATATTCAGGCGCGGGTGAATGTTTATATTCTGACGGTTGCCATTAACTTGTTGAAAATCGTTGGCGTAATACATTTTTTTGCACTTTGCTCATCGCATTGCGAGGTAGGGCATCGATCAGCACAACTCGTTTGGGCACTTTAAAATTTGCTAGCTGGGTTTTGCAGTGAGCGATAAGAGCATCGCTACTCGGTGCTGTACCATCTGCAACAACGACTGCGACTACGGCTTCACCAAAATCAGCATCGGGCACACCGATAACGGCTGATTCTTTAACCCCGGCCAACTCATCAATTACCTGTTCGATTTCTTTTGGATATACATTAAGACCGCCAGTGATGATCATGTCTTTGGCGCGGCCAACAATGGCGACATAACCATCCGCGTCGATGGTAGCTTTGTCACCGGTATTAAAAAACCCATCTGCAGTGAAATCCTCTGCAGTTTTTTCTGGCATGCGCCAGTACCCTGAGAATACGTTTGGGCCTTGAACTTGTAAGTTGCCGGTTGCCTCGTCGGTAATCAGTGCGCCGGCTTCATCGACCACACGCACTGTTACACCTGGCAGTGCCGGTCCAACAGTACCCGCGCGGCGTTCACCTTCAAGGGGGTTCGAGGTGTTCATGCCGGTTTCGCTCATTCCGTAGCGTTCTAGAATGGCATGCCCAGTGCGTTGCTGAAACTCAACAAAGGTGTCAGATAACAAGGGTGCTGATCCGGAAATAAATAAACGGATATTGACGCAACAGGCCGCATTGAAATTTGGGTTGGCCAGTAGTCGGGTGTAAAAAGTAGGGACACCCATCATGGCGCTGCAGCTTGGTAATGCTTCAATCGTCGTTACATCGTTAAAACTTGACTGCCAGACCATGCTCGCGCCGCTCATTAAGACGCAGTTTAGACCGACGAATAAACCATGCACATGATAGATGGGTAGCGCGTGCAGCAGTTTGTCGGTAGCAGAGAACCCCCACGCTGCCACCAACGTTTCAGCATTTTTACGCAGGTTATCGTGGCTCAACATAATACCCTTTGGCGTACCCGTGGTGCCCGATGAGTAGAGCAGGGCTGCCATATCATCGCCTTTACATTGAACCACCTTGGCACCTTTGTGGGCGTCTGCTGCATGCTCCATCAAACTGCCGCTGCCATCGGCGTTTAACGTCAGCAGTGCTTTTAGGTCATTGTCGGCACGGCTGTTTTTTGCTAGCGCAGACTCAATAGTCGCTACGGAGTTGCTGCTGCAAACCACAATGCTAGGCTCCGCGTTGCTTAAAAAATAACACAACTCTGATACTGTGTAGGCGGTATTAAGTGGATGGTAGACCAGCCCCATTCGCAGACAGGCTAAGTAGAGGAATAAGTTTTCTACTGATTTTTCGACCTGCACCGTAATGCGATCACCCGCTGTGGCGCCAAGCGCTAGCAGGCTGTTGCCGATGCAAGCGCTGGCTTGCTCTGCTTGTGCGTAGCTGACGCGGCCTAACTTTGAAGTGAGCGGATCATTAGTGAACAATAGTGGGATATCAAGATCAGCTGGGAAGTTGCTCTGAAAGTGCGCGTAAAGATTGGCGTTATCAGTCATGCTATTGTTGTCCTGAATGTTAATGGCAATACTATTTCAAACCACAGCTATTAGTCGAGCTTAACTAATTCAATAACGTCGTTAAAGTCCGGATAAGTGGCAGCAATGGCTAGTTATTGTTTTGCTACACTTTAAGTGACATCAATCATGCAGAATGGGAATAATATGTCTGAGCTAGTGTTGACCGCAATCAAGGATAACGGTATTGCCGTGGTGACCTTAAACCGAGCGGAGAAGATGAATGCATTGAACCTCGACATGTTTGAGTCTATCGCGGCAGCAGGTGCTGAGTTGATCAATAATCGTGATGTAAGGGCGGTGGTGTTACACGGCGATGTCCGATCTTTTTGTGCGGGCCTTGATCTGACGATGTTTGCCGATAGCAGCTTAGCTTCGCAACCATTGGGGTCGCCAGAAATTGGTAAGGCGCCCAACCTTTATCAAAATATTGCTTGGGTTTGGAAGCAAGTGCCAGTACCGGTCATCGCCGCGGTTCATGGCGTGTGCTTTGGGGGTGGTTTGCAGTTGGCGTTAGGGGCTGATATTCGTTACGTTCACCCTGAAACCCAACTATCAATCATGGAGAGCAAATGGGGTTTGGTGCCCGATATGGCCGGCAGCCAATTACTGAGAGGTTTATGTCGGCTTGACCTTGCCAAAGAACTGACCTTTACCGGTCGCATTTTTAATGGCGAGCAAGCGGTGCAATATGGTATCGCCACCGAGCTTGCCGATGATCCTCTGCGCCAAGCCATGACGGTGGCAGAGGCTATTGTTGCGCGCAGCCCAGATGCAGCAGTGTATGCCAAGCAGTTATTTGAAGAAGGTTGGCAGGGCAGTTATGAGCAAGGTTTGTTATTGGAAGAGACGCTACAAGAGAAATTGATTGGCAGCCCTAATCAACTGGAGGCGGTTTTTGCTAGTATGGAAAAACGCCCTGCAAGTTTCCAGGCGCGTATGCAGGACGCTTTCTATCAAGGCGAGAAATTCAAGAAATAATAGGTGTTATCAGCTAACTAACAAAACGCACAGCATCTACTAGCGGCGCGCGACCCATATGAGCGGTATTGATCTGCGCGTTTTTATCCGCATAGCCAAAAGAGAGGCCGCAAATAATAGCGTGGCCTTCAGGTATGCCCACTAATTCTTTAATCGGCTGTGGATAAAGCGCTAAAGCGCCTTGCGGGCAGCTCGCCAAGCCATGCTCTACCATTAGCAACATTAGCGATTGCAGATAAATACCAACATCAATGGCATTCACCGCCCCCATTGTTGCCGGCATTGAAATAAAGGCGACATGAGGCGCTCCAAAAAATTGCCAGTTTTTTAGCATTAAGGCAGTGCGCTTTTCTTTATCGGCGCGCTCAATATTCATGGCACTGTAATAGTCAGCAGCACAAGCATATTGCCGTTCTTTATAGACGCCTTCTAAACCTTGGTCGCCAGGTTGAAAGACTGGTGAAGGTGCTTTACCTGAAGTAATCTCAGTCAACAATGCTTGCTCTAGCTGTGTTCTTAGTTTGCCCGATACCACCGTTACAAACCAAGGCTGAGTGTTGCAGTTAGATGCTGAAAACTGAGCGGTCTCAAATATACTATTAAGTATTTCATCTGGCACTAGGTTTGGCTTGAACCCTCGCACGGTACGTCGCTGTTTAATACTGTCTGCTACGTTTTTGGTCATTGTATTGTTCCGGTTTGGCCATTAAGAGTTTCTACTGCCGTCTGGTAGCAGCATCGGTAAGTAAACAGCATTCAGTGGCTAGTGGCAATTATTGGAATATCTAGGGCGTTTATTTCGCCTATACTCCCGTCACAGATTATTCTCGTCTTTTTCTAAATAGGCCAAGACCCGTAAAAAATTTCTTTCAACGACAACGATCGCAATCACGACAACGACAAATGTAACAACACCATGATAGGGACCGGCAAAAATTACCGCATCTCCAAAAACGAAGTCGATGGCACCCACATCACGAATTTGGAAACTACCAATATGAAGTAAGTACAGATACCACGGTAGATTGTCCCTGCGCGCGACTCCATCGCCTTGAAGTATTCAGCCACCACATGCTCAAGCTTGAACGTTCCAACCATAACCACCCCATGATGACTCAATGGTTCAAATCCGGGGATACCATGAGCAAGTATGCCACCGCCCACAAGAAACATTGCAGCCGTACCAACGATCTTTAACATCTTCATTAAATAGGGCGTAAAGTCTGTCAAAAAGGTACCGAAGCTTCTTCTCATGAACTGGGAATCACTCGAGTTTTCAACCATTTACATGCCGATGTCATCCAGCTCGACGATCAGCGCAACGAGATCATAAACACCTATCGTCATCATGACGGCAATACTGACGACAACTGATGCCTGTGCGGCTGCCTCTGCAGCTATGCGGCATTGCCGTACTCCGGACGGATAGGGTAGAGTGGCCACGAATAGGGCGTTTGTTTCGCTTATACTCTTCATTTCGCAATGACGCTCGCGTGAAAGTCGCCTACTACTGCCAGCTAATAAATATTTTGTGTGCAACTGCTACTTAACCCGGGCTATGCCTGATACCATCTCGATTTTTATCATCTGAGCTTTAGCGACAAGCTTACGTAGAGAACCAACCGTGTTCAAAACCCTTAATTCACTCACATCGTTGTTTATAAGCTGCTTTATTTTGCTGTTGGGTAACGGGCTGATCAACGTACTTTTACCGGTTCGCATGGGGCTGGACGGTTCTGATACCGAAGCAATCGGGGTTGTCTTATCGCTTTACTATGTTGGTATGTTATTAGGTGCTATTTACAGCAAAAACTTAATTGCACGAGCAGGCCACGTGCGTATGTTTGCCGGCTGTGTTGCGGTAGCCGCAGTGAGTATTCTCATTTGTAGTTTGTATTCAGACTCCCTGCTCTGGGGGCTAATGCGTTTTATTATTGGCTTTTGCAATGCCTGTGCGTTTACCGCAATGGAGAGCTGGCTTAGTGGAAGCTCAACCAAAGACACCCGGGGTAAAGTCTTAGCAATGTATAACGCCGTTGTGCTGGCAGGGTTGTTCGGCGGTCAGTTTTTTATGAATATCGCAAACCCTGCCGGCACCACACTATTTGTTATTGCGGGCATTTTGATCTGTGCATCCATTGTTCCGATTGTGCTCAGCAAAAATAGCGGCCCAGTCATAGGCGAAGTTAGCTCCATGTCATTGCTCAAGCTCTACCACATATCACCCTTAGGGGTCGTTTGCTGCCTAAGCTCTGGGATAATTTATTCTGCGCTTTTCAATCTTCTACCCGTTTTTGCAAGCCACTACGGAATCGTCGACTTTAATTTGTCGCTCTATGTTGGCGCAGCTATTTTCGGCGCGTTTATTTTGCAGTTTCCAGTTGGCTACTTGTCCGACCGGTTCGATCGGCGCTCGGTATTATTGTGCTTATTACTTATCTCCGCATTAGCGAGCTTACTGGTAATCAGTCTAATCTCTCGTGGCTATATGTTTTCGCTCTTTGTAGCGACCGCCACCACCGGTGGTATTATCGCGTGTATCTATCCCCTAAGTATTGCAGCAGCCTTTGACCGATTGCGACAAAGTGAAATGGTAGCAGCAATGGGTTCATTGATTTTGGCCTTTTCCCTCGGCGGCATTATTGGACCTTTTACAGTATCCATTACCATGAGCGAATTTGGCAACGACGCACTTTTCTATTATTTGGCCATCGTTCAACTACTACTAGCAGGTTTTGTCGTGTTACGTATGAGTGCACGTCACGCACTGCCTGTCGAAGACCAAGAAAATTTTGTTATGCAGGGCGCAGCTATGTCGTCATCAATCGAGCTTGACCCAAGATCAGAATATGTAGAACAGGAAAAACCCCTCTCAGTGGAGGCAAAAACGGCTATTACCATTGCAGAAATAGACCCTGCAGCTGCGGTTAGCATGGCACAGGCTGTGGCACTTAAAAATCCAGAATTAGGCGTTGGAGTTGCAGCTGCGGTAGCCACAGTAGAAAATATCGATGTCATGAAACTTTACGAAGTGATGAAGCAAACCATTCCACAACAAATTCAAGCCGTCACGCGAGCTATTGTGACAGCGCGCCCCGAACTGGCCTACGACCTCGTGTCGCAGTTAGCCCAGTGGCAGCCCAACCAAGTGATTGAAGTTGCTGCAGAAATTGGCCGGTCATTTCCCGATCTTAGGGTAGACATGGCCAAAGTTGCAGTAGAGGCCGCCCCTGAATCGGCAACACAGGTTGCAGAATACTATGCACAAGTACTCTCCGAAGAGCATGAAGCAACACGGCCCGCAGACCGACGTGAAGACCATAGCGAGGAAGACGCGGTTAATATTGCTGCTGAATTATGGCAGGGCGCGGAAGAACAAGGGTTGGATGTTATTGCCGCAATGGCCGATGGCATGCCTAAGTCGTCGGTATCTTTGGCGCAAGAATATATAGCGAGTCATCAAGGCGATAATGCCGATGATTTAGATGCTGCCCACATTGATATTTCCGCCTCCATGAATGTAAACGAACAGCCCGCTGAAACAGCCGCGAATGAACTCGAAGCCGAATTCCAAAATACCGTTGATCTCGTCGCAAGACTGGCAGAAGCAGCACCCGAACAGGCACTGGATATGGCAGTTGCCGTTGTAGAGGCGCTACCCGGTAGTGCAGCAGAGGTTGCCTCGCAGATGGCCAACAGCCTAGATACCACCTATGTTGAAATCGACACGATTACCGCAAATACATCGGCCATCGATGGTGAACAACTCATCAAATACGATGATGCGGTCGAATTGGTACATCGAATTGGCGAAGTATCACCCGATCACGCCATGGACGTCGCAGTTGCAGTAGTAGAAGCCTTGCCCGACAGCGCAGCCGAGATTGCCTCTGAATATCTAGAGTATTTGTCTGACACTGAACCTAGCGACGAAGGCAATCATGAAGAAGCCGTTGAATTAGTGCAGCGATTGTCAGAAGTCTCACCGGATAATACCGTAGACGTAGCGGTAGCGATTGTTGAAGCAATTCCCGAATCTGCTTCCGATATAGTCGACGCCATCAGCGAAGGCGATAACCCCGCCGACGAAGAATGGATGAATAGCATAGACGAAAAACCTGGCTGAATTGGGGGGCCGGGGTTATTTCGGGTATGGCCAACTTAACTGGCCGAGATTGATATAATCGGCCAATGAAGACATACAAACTCTACAGATTTCCCCCAACATCGTCTCCTAAGTAGTCTGGCTTTACTATCGCTTCAATCTTAGCCACCGAGATGTCGACGTTCTTCTAGCCGAGAGAGGTATCATCGTCAGCCGTGAATCAATCCGCCTCTGGTGCATCAAGTTCGGCGCCATATACTCCCGTCGTTAGAAACGAAAACATCGAGGCTACGGCGACACATTCTACGTCGATGAAGTCTTCGTAAAAATCAACGGCAAGCAGCATTACTTGTGGAGAGCTGTCGATCAGGATGGTGAAATAGTTGATGTGTTCCTTCAGGCCAAGCGTGACGGCACAGCAGCTAAACGGTGCACTGAACAGTATGAGAACAATCGAGTAGAGCAGTCACATGAAGCGACCAGGGTTTAAGAACGAGTTATGCGGCGGTTCAAATCGGCAAGGCAGGCTCAGAGATTTCTGGGTGCTCATGTTGCAGTTTCCAACCTATTTAATTTCGGTAGGCATCTGGTTCGCGCGGAACATTATCGGAATTTTAGGGTGGGCACCTGAAGCTTACCCGGTCCCTCATCTTAAGCGGTGTTAAACGGCCTAATCCGTTGTTATTAGTGGTCTACGCTTGTTTTTATGTTTTCCATGACACCATTTAATGACAAACAAGACCTTACTGATGGACGCAAAAATTGGATTTTTCTTGCCCCTTACTTGTTGCTCGATTTGTTGGCTATTGTAAGTGCCATTTTATTAAGAGTCACTCAAATTACTTCTGTAATTGTTATTCATAAGATGATGCATTCTTAAAAATTGCGCTGCTGGGATTGTAGGTAGGTATGTATGTAGTGATAGGGTGAATTTGGCCACTATAAAATTGCGAGGGTGACCAACGGCCGAGAGATAAATAGTTTGAAAATCTTATGCTGAACAGGTTGAGTAAGCCCAGCCTAATATATAAAAAAACACC
>JBNMPW010000042.1:0-19879 GCA_051277205.1 Oceanicoccus sp.
AAAGAGAATGCCAAGTCAAAAGTTATATACAGTAAACCAGGGTGGTTAGCCCCGATGATTATAGGGTTGCGTTATACCCTTGCGTTAAATCCGTTTACTAAACACCTTTGAGTTTCTTTGCAGATTATAAAGCTGCTGTTTTTGTACTGGCAATTGCTTGTTGTCCGTTTCAATAAAGCCCAATTCTTGAAACCAATGTGCTGTTTGTGTGGTGAGCACAAAAACGACATCCAGCTGCTTTTCTAATGCTTGCATTTCAAGCGCTGCCAGCAACCGCTCACCCCGATCTTCACCCCGATAATCAGGATGAGTGACAACACAGGCAATTTCGCCGGTGGCTTGTTCCGTATAGGGATAAAGTGCGGCGCAAGCGATCACCATGCCATCGCGTTCAATGACAGTAAATTGGTTGATTTCGTTTTCCAGTAACTCCCGCGACCGCTTTACCAACACACCTTGATCTTCTAAGGGCTCGATTAATTCGAGGATGCCGCCGACGTCATCGATCGTGGCCATACGCAATTGCTCATAGGAACTTTTGGTAATTAAGGTACCTGCGCCGTCGCGGGTAAACAATTCTTGCAATAGCGCACCATCATCACTGTAGCTTACACAGTGGCCGCGATCGATACCGCTTTCACCGCTGTGAATCAGCGCTTTTAATAATCTGCCGGTAGCGTTGTCGTTATTGTGTTGCAATAAAAATTTAAGATCACCGACTTCGCAGCTTTGAATTAACGCGCCATTCATATCATGCAGGCCGTTGTGCTCCGAGAAGGCAATTAGTTTGTCCGCGCCGAGTGCGATAGCCGCATGGGTGGCAACATCTTCTAAAGATAAATTAAAGACTTCGCCGGTAGGTGAATAGCCCGTAGGCGATAGCAACACAATAGAGCCGTCGGCTAATTGCGTGTTGATACCGTCGACATCAACCCTCCGCACGATACCGGTATGTTCAAAGTCGATACCGTTCATCACGCCGATCGGTTTGGCGACCACAAAATTACCGGAGCAGACTCTTATTTGTGCGCCATGCATGGGCGAGTTGGCCAGACCCATGGTGAGCAATGCTTCAATTTGCGCCCGCAACGAGCCGGCGGCATCTGTTACACATTCCAGTGTTTGGCCATCGGTTATCCGCAGGTCTTTTTCAAACCGGCTGCTAACGCCTCTCAGTTTTGCCCGCTCTTCAATTTGTGGTCGCGCGCCATGCACTAATACCAAACGCACGCCTAAGCTGTTCAGCAGAGCGATATCATGGATGATGTTGGCAAAGTTGGCGTGGGCAACGGCTTCACCACCTAGCATCAGCACAAAGGTTTTACCTCTGTGTGCATTGATGTAAGGGGCCGAGTTGCGGAACCACTTAACGTAATCTTTAGTGAGCATGGTCATTTCTTTCTGTTGACTATAATTGCAGGCGACTGTCGTTGATTATTTGGGAAACTATTGTGCGTATTATTGTTAGGGAGAGCAAGGGCTGATCGTTAGCGACTAAATTGATACATAAAATAGATACTACAGGCAGAACTTACCGATGAACTGGCGCAGCAAATCAACCGCTGGTTGCACTTGGTTCAATGCCATATATTCATTAGGTTGGTGGGCCTGATCAATCGAGCCTGGCCCCATAACAATGGTTTCCATCCCCAGTTGCTGCATAAACGGCGCTTCGGTGGCAAAGGCGACGGGGGCGGCACTGTAGCCGGTAAGCAGTTCGGCCACTTTGACCAGTTCGGAATCCGCCGCTTGTTCAAACGGCTGCACATTGTCGATTAAGGCGCGCAGGCTGATGTTAACCCCGAGCTGGCTGGCCAATGGCTTTAAGCGCTGTTCCAGCAAGGCATGTAATTCATCGTTGTCCATACCCGGCAGCGCCCGCAAATCAAAATGTAACTCGCATTGGCCACATATACGGTTGGGATTGTCGCCACCGTGAATGCAGCCCAAATTAAGTGTCGGCACATCGACATTGAATAACGGGTTTTGGTATTGCTGCTGTAGCTGTTGGCGAAATTGCAGCAGGTCCGTCATGACCAATTGCATGGCCTCAAGCGCATTATTGCCCAGCGACGGGTCTGATGAATGGCCGGCCCGCCCTTCGACAGTAATTGCCTGCATCATCATACCCTTGTGCATCCTAATCGGTTTTAGATCGGTGGGTTCTCCGATAATGGCATAGCGTGCTTTCGGCCTGCCCTGAGCAACTAACTGGCGAGCACCATCCATGGAGCTTTCTTCATCGGCAGTGGCGAGGATGATCAGCGGTTGTTGCAGCGGCCGCTCAAGAAAGGATTTTGCAGCTTCGATGGCGATAGGGAAAAATCCCTTCATATCGGTCGCCCCTAAGCCAAATAGCTTGTTGTCCTGTTCGGTCAGCGCCAGTGGATTGTGTTGCCAGCGCTCTTCATTAAAGGGCACGGTATCGGTGTGACCTGACAGTACCAAACCGCCAGGGCCGCTGCCGAGGGTGGCGATTAAGTTGGCTTTGCTACCGCTACTATTGATCGGCATGATTTCGCAGGCAAAGCCCAGCGTAGTGAGCCAATCGGCCAGTTTATCAACCACCCGTCGATTGCCGGTATCCCATTGCGCCGAGGTGGAGCTGACCGAAATTTCGCTCAGCAATTGATGCATCATTTGTAACAGCGAGGGGACTTGCTTGCTCATGACTCAACCTGAGAATTGTAAGAGGCCCATTCTTTATCATATGGTTGATGGCGGCAATAGCTGAGACTAATGCTGAAGATAAAAAACGGGGTCATTACCAACGGAGAAGTAATAATGTCAGGATATAGCCAAATCAGCCCTGCATACGGATAGCAGAACAGCCCCCAACAACGTAAAGAGCTAGAAGTAACCTTAACTAAAAATTCCTTTAAAGAGAAAGAAGAAGATAATCGCCAACCCAGCACCGGCGGGCAGTGTAATGACCCATGACATAAAGATAGTGCCGATAACACGCAGGTTAAGCGCGCCAATACCACGGGCGAGGCCGACACCTAATACAGCGCCTACTAAGGTATGAGTCGTCGAGATTGGCAGGCCAGTGGCTGAAGCCAGTACCACCGTAGAGGCTGCCCCTAACTCAGCTGCAAAACCGCGGCTGGGTGTGAGTTCGGTAATTTTTTTGCCGATAGTGGCCATTACCTTAAAGCCGTAGGTGGCAAGCCCCAATACTATACCGCCACCGCCTAATAACAGAATCCAAGCAGGTAATGCCGACTTGCTGGCAATTTCACCGCCGGAGCCAATAACGCCCGCAACAGCGGCCAAGGGGCCAACCGCATTCGCGACATCGTTAGAGCCGTGAGCAAAGGCCATCGCGCAGGCCGTGAATACCATCAATATAGCGAACACTTTTTCAACATTACCAAAACGATTGCCGTGATAGGGAATAACTTCCTCTTTAACGCGGTTGAGGAATAGCTTGCCGACGATGGCAACCACTATGCCAACGACTGCAGCGATAGGTAAGCAGTTGGCAAATTTATTGCCTAGGCCTAAATCTATCTCAATGCCCAAGTGTTTAAGACCTTTCAATAAAGTTACCATTGCGATCATAAAGCCGACCGCAAACATATAGACCGGGATATATCTTTTGGCGTTTTTAAACGGCTCATCGGTGTTGAGAATTAGCTTCTGTACGCTCATAAATAAGCCGTAGGATATGGTCCCGGCCAACACCGGTGAAACGACCCAACTGGCGACAATGGTCGATACCTTGCCCCAGTTAACCGCGTCGACACCAATACCGACCGCCGCAAAACCGACCAAAGCGCCGACGATAGAGTGGGTAGTAGACACCGGCCAACCCTTCATACTGGCAATCAGCAACCAGGTACCGGCGGCCAATAACGCGGCCATCATGCCGTACACGAACAGTTCTAGGATACCTTTGCGGATAGTGGCCGTGACTTCGCCACCGGCGAAATAGGCGCCGGCGAATTCAAAAATCATGGCGATGAAAATAGCTTGTTTAACGGTTAAGGCTTTTGAGCCTACCGATGTTCCCATCGCATTGGCAACATCGTTAGCACCAACACCCCAAGCCATAAAGAAGCCAAATAAGCAGGCAAGGATCAGCAGTATCTGGCCATGTTCAGCAATAATAGACATAGTGAATTACTCGAGAAATGATTAGAAGACTTAGCTTGCGATAAGGCGTTGTAGGCGTGAGCCCACTTTTTGCGCGCGGTCAGCGAGTTCGCCAATCCAGTCGATAATGGTGTAGAGAAACATCACATCTACCGGCGGTAAATCTTTCTCTAGTTTGAACAGTATTGCTCGCACTTTTACCTGCAGCTTGTCGTTTTTGCCTTCCAGGCGATCCAGCTCCTTAATAAGATCGTCTACAACTTTCAGCTCTTTGCCACGAAAGCCGGTTTCTAGCAACTCATCCATTTCTTGAATGGCCTTGAGGGCTTGGGCAGAAGTGGCAACGGCTTCAGCCACATAATCAACCATCATCGGTGCCATCTTTTCAGGGATGGCCATCTTCCGCCCCAGCATAATACCGGCAATATCTTTGGCGCAGTTGGCGATTTTGTCCTGCATGGTAACCAGGTCTAGCAGGTCAGAGCGGGGTACCGGCATAAACAAGCTCTTCGGCATATTCAGGCGTACTTTTCTTTTCAGCTTATCAGCATCACCCTCTAGTTTGGCGATTTCTTTCTGACAAGCCTTGGCGGCATCCCAGTCGCCGGCGATAACCGCCTCAAAGTAGCTGGGTAGCTTTAGGGCGCACTCGTGTGCCGTCGCCATATGTTCCTGAATAGGTCGAATGGGCGATTGACCAAATAAGTTACCGAAAGGGTTGCCTGCCATGTTGGAATATCCTTAAGAGCGTATTAATTTTTTCGCCAGTATAATGCTAATATCGACAAAGGCCATGCTTGTATTTCATTTTTATTACAGTGATGACTACATCAAGGAATTGGATGCGTATAAATTGCACAATACATTTGCCAATGACCATTGGCGGCCCGCTGATACTGGGCCATACTTAATCGTTGAAATATAAACTAACATCTTGAAAATACAGCTAAAGTTTTGTTTGTATTAAATAGCAAGCCTGAGGAGGCAATGTGGCAACGGCAACAACGGGATCACGACAATTGGGCGGTGCACTGGAGTTACGCAGCTTATTGGATGGGTTACTAAGAGACCAGCGTATCAGCGAGCAAGACCAGCTGCGGGTATTAAATCACCGTCGCAGCAAAGAGGAAGCGCTGACGCACCCTTTACTTTATCTTGCCCAGCAAAATCTGCCGGACCCCAGTCGCCAAGATAAGCCGATGGATATTGAGCAACTATTGGCTTGGTTGTCAGAGCAGTCCCTGCAACCGTTATTTAATCTTGACCCACTCAAAATTAACGTGCCTGCGATTACCGACGTTATGTCTTTTGAGTATGCCCAGCGTCATAACATATTGGCGGTGGATGTGAGCGTTGATCAAGTCACCATTGCCAGTAGTGAACCTTACATCAGTAATTGGCAGAGTAATCTCGAGCATGTGTTGCGCCGCCCTATAAAGCGGGTGCTAATTAACCCCGTTGATTTAAAGCGTTATAGCGTCGAGTTTTATAGCTTGGCCAAATCCGTTCGTGGGGCGACAGGTGGTAACAATAATACAGCGGGTGCAGTTGGTAACTTTGAGCAGCTGCTAGAGCTTGGGGATATGAAAGACCCCGATGCTAATGACCAGCATATCGTTAATATCGTTGATTGGATTTTGCAGTACGCGTTTGATCAGCGGGCAAGCGATATTCATATTGAGCCGCGACGAGAAATGACTACCCTGCGGTTTCGCATAGACGGTGTGTTAAATACAGTTAATCAGTTTCCTGCACAGGTGGCCACCGCGGTTACCAGTCGTTTAAAAATACTGGGACGTTTAAATGTGGCAGAAAAACGCAAGCCACAAGATGGTCGTTTAAAAACTGTTAGCCCCGAAGGTAATGAGGTAGAGCTGCGTTTATCAACTATGCCTACCGCTTTTGGCGAAAAATTAGTGATGCGAATTTTTGATCCCGACGTTTTACTGCGCAGTTTTGAGCAACTTGGTTTGGCGAACGAAGATTATCTACGTTGGCAGGGCATGATCGAAAAACCTAACGGTATCGTGTTGGTAACAGGGCCCACCGGCTCCGGTAAAACCACCACCCTTTATTCCAGCTTGAAACAACTCGCCACCCCAGAGGTGAATGTTTGTACCATTGAAGACCCCATCGAGATGATGGAAGACAGCTTTAATCAAATGCAGGTGCAGCATAATATTGATTTGGATTTTGCCAGCGGCGTGCGCGCATTAATGCGGCAAGACCCGGACATTATTATGGTCGGCGAGATTCGCGATTTGGAAACCGCCGAGATGGCGATTCAAGCTGCGCTCACTGGCCACTTGGTGCTATCGACCTTACATACAAATGATGCCCCTAGCGCCATCACCCGAATGTTAGAGTTGGGCGTGCCCGCATATTTATTAAAAGCTACCATTCTCGGTGTGATGGCTCAGCGTTTAGTAAGAACATTATGTCCCCACTGCAAACAGCCCGATACTATTGTAGATGATGATTGGGTTAGTCTAACCGCACCCTGGAAAGTGGCCAAGCCCGAAACTATTTTTAAGGCCAAGGGTTGTTTAGAATGTCGTAATACCGGCTATATGGGACGACAGGGTATTTATGAAATTCTGCTGTTATCAGATCAAGTGCAAGACTATATTACTGATCAGGTAGATATTGCAAAGATTCGTCGCCAGTCAATGAAGGAAGGGATGCGAACCTTGCGTTTATCCGGCGCACAAAAAATTGCCGCCGGCGATACTACGCTGTCTGAGGTGTTGAGAGTTGCGCCATCTGTTAAGTAACGCAGGGAGTTTGCCAGAGCATGAGCACATATCCAGTCAGTGACTTGTCGCCAGCTCTCATTGATGCGTTAACAAAAGTCAAAGCGCAATTTATTGAGCGCAATCCTGATTATAGCGAGTGGTTCCAACATTGTTGTGAACAAGGCGACTTTGCCGAACAGTTAGCTCGCTGTTGGTTGGTCAGTGAATTTGCCGCTGACTTCTGTTGTCGCCAACCGGTACTGTTCAAGCAGTTAGTGGATGATGACTTATTAGTCCGTCGCTATCAGCAGGGCGAGCACTCTAAGCCATTAGCCACCGCGATAGCCATGATTGATAGCGCCGAGCAATTGGCCGTGGTGCTGCGCCAACATCGCAATCAACAAATGCTGCGCATTATTTGGCGCGATATTAATCGCCTCGCTGACTTACAAGAAACCACTTTTGATATTTCCTTGTTGGCAGAAAATTGCATTCAACAAGCAATGACGTTTCATCATCAACAGTTGGCTGACATCTACGGCGAGCCCCATTCATGCGATAGTTCGGCCTACCAAAGTACAGCGATTAAACAAGATATACCACAGCCTCAGTCGATGCTGGTGTTAGGGATGGGCAAGTTAGGTGCATGGGAGTTAAATCTTTCTTCTGATATTGATCTTATTTTTTGTTATCCCCACCAAGGCGAAACTATTGGCGCCAAAAAGATATTATCCAATAGTGAATTTTTTACCCGGTTGGCGCGTAAACTCATCCAGTCACTAGATGCCATGACCGCTGATGGTTTTGTATTTCGGGTGGATATGCGCCTGCGGCCCTATGGTCAGAGTGGTGCGCTGGTATTAAGTTTTGGTTCGATGGAAGAGTACTATCAAGATCAAGGCCGTGACTGGGAGCGCTATGCAATGATCAAAGCGCGAGTAGTCGCCGGCGATGTTGAGCAGGGCGAGCAATTGATGGCGTTGCTGCGGTCGTTTACCTACCGACGTTATATAGATTTCTCCGCTATTGAGTCGCTGCGCTCGATGAAACTGATGATCCAAAAAGAAACTACGCGTCGTGGCTTGGGCGATGACGTAAAGTTAGGGCCTGGTGGAATTCGCGAAATAGAATTTATTGCCCAATGCTTTCAATTAATTCGCGGTGGCCGCGACTTAGAGTTGCAGCAGCGCAGTGTATTAAAAGTGTTAGATATTTTGGGGAAGCAAAATTGCTTGCCACAAATTGCCGTCGAACAGTTACAACAAGCCTATGACTTTTTACGTAATACTGAACATGCTATTCAGGCGTTTCGCGACCAACAAACGCAGGCTTTACCGGTCGATGATTATCCGCGTGCATTGTTAGCTTTCGCCATGGGCTTTGCCGATTGGGAGCTGTTTTATGCGGCGCTTAATCAGCAAAGAGAGAATGTTACTTATCATTTTCAACAAGTCATCGCCGGCGATGAAGATGACGGCGATAGCGCAGCGGATCAACAGTGGCTTGATCTGTGGTTAGGGGATGAAGATTGGCAGCTAGAAAAAAATGCCGTAGCGATGTTGCAGCAGGCCGGCCATGAAAATGCCGAGCAAGTACTGGCGTGCCTAAATCAATTACGGGCAGACAATCAACTGCTACGAATGCAAACTGTCGGTCGAGATCGGCTTGATCAATTTATGCCGTTGTTATTACAAGCGGTGCTCGCGGACGAGCAGCCGTCCTCGACATTCTTTGCTATTTTTCCCTTAGTTGAGTCGGTATTGCGTCGCTCGGCATATTTGTTATTACTGGTTGAAAACCCTAAGGCGTTGGCTCAGTTGGTGATCCTTTGTGCCGGTAGCCAATCGATTGCCGATGAGTTGGTGCGTTATCCGGCATTGCTGGATGAGCTGTTAGATGCTCGCACGCTTTATCATGTGCCAGAAAAAAACGCGCTGCGGGCCGATCTGCAGCAGCAGATGTTGCGCTTGCCTTGGGACGATCTAGAAGCGCATATGGACGCGCTGCGTTATTTTAAACGTTCGCATCAATTGCATGTGTCGGCAGCCGAAGTATCAGAGCAATTGCCACTGATGAAGGTGAGTGATTATCTCACCATGATTGCCGAAGTGATTCTTGAACATGTGTTGGAAATGGCATGGTATAACCTTGTCGACAAACATGGTCACCCTCAAAAGTCTCCGGGGGAGCCTTGCGATAAGGACTTCATCGTAGTCGGTTATGGCAAGTTGGGTGGCATCGAGCTGGGGCATGGGTCGGATTTGGATTTAGTGTTTATCCACGATGCTGGCCCAGGTTTGGCAACCGATGGTGAGCGCGGTATCGATAACAGTATGTTTTTTACTCGGTTGGGTCAGCGCATGATCCATATTCTTAGCGCCCAAACACCGTCGGGTAAATTGTACGAAGTGGATATGCGGCTGCGACCTTCGGGCACTTCCGGCTTGTTAGTCAGCTCGCTGGAGGCCTTTGAAGCCTATCAACAAAAAGATGCTTGGACATGGGAGCATCAAGCTTTGGTGCGGGCGCGGCCAGTTGCTGGCGATGGTGAGTTGGCCAAGCGTTTTGAGCAATTGCGCGTAAAGTTACTCTGCCAACCTCGAGATGAGAGCGCGTTGAAAGATGAAGTGGGCGCCATGCGGCAGAAAATGCGCGATCATTTGTTGCCAAAGGGGCTGGAACAAAGTGAAAAGCCAATATTTCATCTCAAGCATGGCACTGGAGCCATCGTCGACATTGAGTTTTTGGTGCAGTACGCGGTTCTGGCTTGGTCATACCAACATCCGGCACTGGCAGTGTTTACGGATAATATCCGGATTCTGGATGCGCTAGGTAACGAGGGGTTATTCAGTAGTGCAGAGGCCGAGGCTTTAACGCAAGCGTACAAGGCATATCGTGCCCATACGCATAGGCTGAATTTACAGCAGCAGCCTAATGAAGTGCCGATGGCTGATTTTGCCGATCACCGGCAGGCGGTAATTGATAAATGGTTGGCGCTAATGGGCTAATGCAGTGGCAATGCGGAAAAAATGCCTGATCACCAAGGTTAGCCCTCAACTATTAACCATCAATGGCGGTTAACCAGCCGTGCTTATCCTCTGCCAGCCCCCATTGAATATCATTCAATGCTTTGCGCAGCTTAGCGCTAGTTGTTCCTGCGTTACCATTACCGACCTGATATTCCTTGCCCTTGTGTACCAGAGTTCCAACCGGTGTCAGAACTGCTGCGGTACCCGACAGCGCGGCTTCACAGCCCGCTTTCTGGCTGCGTTCTAGGAGCTCTTCTACGCTGAGATTACGTTCTTCCACATTCATCCCCATATCGCCAGCCAAGGTGAGGATGGAGTCGCGGGTAATGCCGTGTAGAAAGCTGTCATCTAATGCTTTAGTGATGAGTGTATCGCCATCAATCA
Source organism: Oceanicoccus sp. (assembly GCA_051277205.1). Classification (GTDB taxonomy): domain Bacteria; phylum Pseudomonadota; class Gammaproteobacteria; order Pseudomonadales; family Dasaniaceae; genus Oceanicoccus. Next base: position 10,247 of record JBNMPW010000042.1, read on the forward strand.
GCAGAAAGTTAGCAGCACCGGTTTCCTGTACATCCCCATCGGGGCAAAACAGAACCTGATCGACTTGCTGGTCGCGCTTGGCAGCCAATGTCGGGTATAGGGCGCTGGCGTAATTGCCGCCGCTCTTAATGCGACCCATATGGGAGGCGCAGCGTATGCCCTCTTCTTCCAGTAATAGCCGCAGTGTGGTGTTTGCACCGCCGGCAAAATAATCGCCCACCGGAGAAACCAATATATATTGCAAAGAAGTCATTGATGGCGCCGCGGCTTTACCGATGGCGGGTTCGGTGCCGATATGGGTGGGACGTATGTAAAGTGAACCGGGCACCTCTGGTACCTCACCCGCAAAGCGTTTGACGACTTCAACAATCATTGCTTTAGTTTGCTCGCAGTCGATAGCGGGCAAGGCTAACAATTGGCTACTTTGGGTGAAGCGGGCGATATTGCAGTCCATACGAAAGATTTTGACGCTGCCATCGCTGTGGCGAAAAGCTTTAAGGCCTTCAAAGCAAGTGCTAGCATAATGCAATACATGAGCACCGGGATGCAGGCTGATACTGTCACTGGCGACTAGTTCGAAGTTGCTCCATTGCTTTCCGTCGAAACGGGTCAGGGCCATTTCAGGCATAAAAACGCTACCAAAGGCGGTCATAGGGTCAAGTCTCAGTACATTTGTTGAAGGCTAGCAGGTGATTGTAATAAGCTGCTTGTAAAATTGGAACAGTCGTCGGCGTGTTACTGTGGTAACTATCGACAACAAGCTCATATTTTACCGCAGTTTGGTGTTTTTGTAGAGGGCAGTAGCTACATAGATAGGGCTGTGTGTCTAGACAGGATAGGGTATCATGCGCGGCTTTATGTCAGAGACTTGCGAGCACAGCTGTGTGTCTGGCAGGATTAGCGGTGGAACGTGACCCTTATGTCATCACAGGTTAAAAAAATTCTTATCGTCGGTCCGTCTTGGGTTGGCGATATGGTGATGGCCCAATCGCTTTTTATTATTCTTAAGCAACAACACCCTGACAGCATTATTGATGTGTTAGCCCCCGCTTGGAGCCTGCCTATTTTGCAGCGCATGCCGGAGGTGAGGCAGGGCATCGCCATGCCGGTCGGACACGGTAAGCTGGGATGGGGCATGCGCAAGCGACTTGGCCAGCAGTTACAGCAAGAAAAATACGATCAAGCAATCGTTTTGCCCAACTCATTAAAATCAGCGTTGGTGCCTCTGTTTGCAGAAATCCCCGAGCGCACCGGTTGGCGCGGCGAGATGCGGTATTTTTTGCTCAATGATATCCGCTTGCTAAGTAAAAAACGTTATCCCTTAATGGTGCAGCGTTTTGTTGCCTTGGCGCATCCACCCGGCACAGCCCTCGTTGGTAAATTACCGAATGAGCAGCTTCCTTATCCACAGCTACACATAAACGCCGACAATGTGGCGGCATTGCTGAGTGCTAACGGTATTGATAAGCCTTTTTTAGCGCTATGTCCAGGCGCGGAATTTGGCCCCGCCAAGCGTTGGCCAGAAGAGCATTACGCGGCGGTGGCAACAGCGTATGCGCAGCGCGGTTGGCAGCTGGTATTATTTGGTTCAAAAAATGATCACGCCGTTGCCGAAACAATTAAAGCTGCAATGCCGGCGCAATTGCAGTCGCAAGCTATCAATCTCGCCGGTAAAACAGCATTAGCAGAAGCAGTAGATATTTTATCGGCCGCGCAAGCCGTCGTCAGTAATGATTCTGGTTTGATGCATGTGGCGGCGGCCCTAGGGCGACCGCTGGTTGTGGTATACGGTTCTACCTCGCCAGAATTTACCCCGCCTTTAGGCGAGCGTGTTGTAATAGAGCAGCTATCAGTTGATTGCGGCCCTTGTTTTAAACGCGAGTGCCCGCTTAGCACTAACCAACAGCATTGTTTGCGAGATCTTACCGCGCAGCGCGTGATTGACGCCTTGGATGGTTTGCTATGAGTCAGGCCCAGGCTGCGCAGTGGACGGATTTTTTAGCACCACGTTTTTGGGGTACTTGGCTGCTGTTAGCATTTATGCGCTTATTAGGCGCATTGCCGATGGCTGTCGGTTTAGCGGCGGGAAATGGCTTGGGCAGCTTGCTTTACCGCTTGGCCTTAAAGAGGCGTAGAGTAACTGAAGTGAATATTGGCTTGTGCTTTCCCGAACGTGATAGCGCTGCACAAAAAACATTAGTGAAAGACGTTTTCAAGGCTAATAGTATCGGCTTGGTAGAAACCGCCTGGGCTTATTGGCGTAACCCCGCTGAATTTAGTGATAAAGTCACCTTCAAAAACATTGAGTTACTCGACCAGGCTCTAGAGCAAGGTAAAGGCGTATTGTTATTGGGCGGCCACTTTAGCACCCTAGATTTAGGCGGCTTTTTATTGGCACTTTATGGTTTGCCTGTTAATGCCATTTATCGTCAGCATAACAACCCGTTGATGGATTATATGATCTGTCGTTGCCGGGCGCGCTTTACCAATAATATTGAACGAAAAAAATTCCGCGAAGTACTGCGTACCTTCCGAAAAAACCAATTTGTTTGGTATGCCCCCGATCAAGATTTTGGCAGTAAAGGTGCAGTGTTTGTGCCATTTTTTGGCCAGCCAGCTGCCACCATCGTAGCCACTACTAAGCTTGCAAAATTAAACCAGTCGCCATTGCTGATGTTTTCTCATCATCGCAACCCCGACAATCGAAGTTATACCTTAGAAATAATCCCAGTACCAGATTTTCCATCTGGCGACGAAACCGAAGACGCTGCGATTATTAACCGTGTTATTGAGCAGGCCGTCCGCAAAGCACCCGAGCAATATATGTGGGTGCATAAGCGTTTTAAAACGCAGCCGGATGGCAAACAAAAATTGTATAAAGCGGCAGGTTGTTAATTGATGCCGGGTTATCTGCAATGAAATTCGCCTTTTGTATATTTAAATATTACCCCTATGGTGGCTTAGAAAAAAGCTTTCTAAATATTTTGCGAGAAGCAATTATCCGTGGTCATAATGTTACGATATACACACGGCAATGGCAGGGTGATGTTCCTGCAGGTGCTAAAGTTGAAATTATAAGTGCGTCAGGTCTTAGCAATCATGCGAAGTGTAAAAACTTTGCAAATAAATTGACGCATGTATTAGCTGCTGAAGAATATAATTTAGTGGTAGGTTTTAATCGTATGCCCGGCTTAGATTTATACTACTGTGGGGATGTCAGCTTTATGGCTAAATCTGCAGCAAATCATAGCGCGCTTTATCGGCTCAGTAGCCGCTACCGTATTTTCAGCCAGTTTGAAAAATCTGTTTTTTCCCGCGATAGCAAAACGCATATTCTAACCATTGCCGATTTAGCCCAGCGCGAATATCAGGCGATTCATCACACCGCTGATCAGCGCTTTCATGCGGTTCCTGCAGGTATTGATCGCAGTGGTATTGATGACAGTATGGCGAAGGTCGACGAGTTGAATGTTCGGCAACATCTTGGGGTAGCAGGTGATGACTTTGTATTACTTATGATTGGTTCTGATTATCAGCGCAAAGGGGTGGAGCGCAGTTTACGTGCTGTTGCTGCGATGGAAAACCGTCGGCAATTAAAATTAGTTATCATTGGTAAAGGTGATACTGAAAAATATCAGCGTTTGGCAGCAGCGTTAACGATTACTGAGCAAGTTGTTTTTCTAGGTCCGCGCGAAGATCGCTTTGATTATTTGGCGGCGGCTGATGTGGTATTGCATCCGGCTTTATCGGAAACGGCAGGCAATGTTATTCTTGAAGGCTTGATTGCGGGCAAGCCCGTTATAGTGACCGCGAGCTGCGGCTTTGCCAGTCATGTTGAGAGGGCCGATGCGGGCTGTATCATCCCTATGCCGTATCAACAAATAGACTTTAATGATCGTCTGGAACAAGCGTTGGATCGAGAACAACTAAGCCGCTGGCAACACAATGCGCTGACTTATGCTGGCCGTGAAGATTTATACAGTCGTCCACAAAAAGCGGTTGATATTGCCGAACAGTTGGCAGTCGCCAAAGGGACTGCATCATGACATTGATTGTGCGCTCAGAAATTGTCAGAGCTTGGTTAGTTAATAGTGATGCTCTTACTAAAGTAAGAGCTATTGATGGCGTTGTGGTGCGCTCAAAAGAGGGTCGTACTACCCAGCGCTTTGAAATAGAAGGTCATGGCTTTTATGCAAAATTACATGAAGGTGTTGGTTGGCGTGAAGTCTTTAAAAATCTACTGCAAGGGCGCTTGCCAATTATTGGTGCCAGTAATGAATGGCTGGCTATTAATCGTCTGCAGGAATTAGGTTTAAAAACGTTAACGGCAGTGGCTTTTGGTGAGTGGGGTCACAACCCGGCCCAACAAAAATCATTTATTATTACTGATGAGCTCATAGAAACACTGCATCTGGCTGAAGTTACAGAAAACTGGCAGCAGTCACCGCCGCCATTATTGTTTAAACGAGCCGTTATTGATCGTGTTGCGACTATCTCAAAATTACTGCATCAAGACGGCATTAATCATCGCGATTTATATCTGTGTCACTTTTTACTCGATCAAGCGGCCGCTGATTCTGATAGCAATCCTGACTTTTATTTAGTGGATTTACACCGCGCACAAATGCGACAACAAGTGCCGCGCCGTTGGCTAGTAAAAGACGTGGCGAGTTTGTATTTTTCATCAATGGATCGAGGTTTAACGCGTCGTGATATTTATCGTTTTATAAAGACTTATACGGGTTTACCCTTGCGAGAGGCGCTCTCGGAGAAAGCTGAGTTTTGGCAGCAAGTACGCAAGCGCGCTCATCGTTTGTATGTTCGAGATTGGAAGCGGCCGCCGGTGGATATATTTAATGGTCAGTAATACGGGTGTCATCATTGATTTGGAGAAAGCGACCGTTATCGGTCGCGGCGAAGATCGTGTTTGTTATCTGCATCCTGGTGATGATGATCGCTGTATTAAAGTGACTGTATCCGGTGATGACCGTCAGTCTAATGATGAAAAGAAAATTTATCGACTACTGCAAAAAAAATCAATGCCGTGGCAGCATTTGGCTAAATTTTTCGGCGTGGTTACAACCAATCTTGGTGAGGGCTTGGTTTACGAGCTGATTAGAAACCACGATGGTAAAGCAGCGACGACATTGGCGGCTCAAATAAAAGCAGGCGCGATAACAGCGCGGCTTTATGAGCTGCTATTACGCGAACTAAAACAGTACTTGCTCGACTATGGTGTTATTTTTCGAGATCTAAGCACCGACAATATAATGCTCAGGCAGGTTGACGAGAAAAAGCAGCAATTAGTAATTATTGATGGTTTGGGCAACAATGAATGGTTGCCTCTATCGTCATATATAAAGCCGTTGGCAAGAAGAAAAATTTTACGTAAATGGCAAAAATTTGAAAGCAAGTTACAGTTTGACCTTGCTACAAACCAAGACAAGGCGATGAAAGGATAAAGACGATGGGTTTACGAACGTTATATTATCAAGTGACAGGTATTGAGCGTTGGCGCAACGTAGTCCGCAAAGGTATTAATTATCGAGCTCGTTACCTGGATAACCATGGCCGTAATATTCTTAAACACGGTATTTTTGAGCCTAGACAAACTGGCTATCTCACCAAGTTGGCATTGGCGAATAAATTCGATGGCTTTGTCGATATTGGCAGTTGCTTTGGTTATTACGTCGCTTGGTTAATAAAACATGCGGCGATAAGCGAGTCTTGGGCCTTTGAGGCTAGCCCTGAAACCTATCTGCGCTTGGTTGACCATATACAGCGCAATCACTTGCAGGACAAAGTTACGCTTTATAATTTTGCTTTATCTGAGCAAGAGGGAGAGTTACATTTTCAACAAATGGATGAGACTCATCCAGGCGCATCGAAAGTGGTCGACGCCGCTTTGTCAGCCGATAGTAGCGCTAACATTATTACTGTGCCGTCGAAGCCGGTCGATAGTGTGTTGGGTTTGCGCGACAAAACCTTGATTATGAAAATGGACGTTGAGGGCCATGAATTGTTTGCCTTGCAAGGCGCTAAACAATTACTCAGAGGCAATCGCTTTTTAATCCAGATTGAAAGTTTTCAGAAAAATGTAGCGCCGGTAAGGGAGTTGCTAGAAGGGTTGGGTTATCGCTATCTCAATACCATCAAAGATGATCACTATTTTTGTAACTTTGAATTACAGCAATAAGTCTCAATAGCCGGCCTGTTGCAGGGTGGCGGTTAAGACCGCATCAACGGATAAATTGAGAATACAGTTTTCGATTTTATTGGGTCGCTCACCATTAACCCGTGCTGGTTTCTTTTGTCGCTGTGCTGTTTTTATCAGCAGCGCGTTATCGCCTACCGGCGCCCAAATCTTAGCATTAGTCACCCCAAACAATGCCACCAGTGGCACACCAGTGGCGCTGGCGATATGCATGGGTGCTGAGTCGACGCCAACAAAGCAGCGGCTTTGTCCAATCACCGCGGCCAGTTGCTTGAGGCTTAGCTGCCCTGACAGGTTTACAACGGGGCGAGACAGCGCCGCCATTAGTTTGTCGATGTAGAGTTGCTCCTCGGTGGAGGGGGCTGCTGTTAACACCACAGGGATATCGCGATCGGTGAGCTGATCAATAAACTGGGCCATCAGCTCAGGTGGCCAGCATTTGTAAAAAAAGCGACTGGTGGGGTGGATGCTGATAAATTCGCCAGCCTTGATATGGTTTATGGCTAATAGCTGCCGGCTGAATTGCTGGTCTTGCTCGCTAACGCTTATGCGTAATTGTTTATCGGCGGCGGTGGTTAAAATACCCAGTGCGTTCAGCGCCGCTAAATGGGTGTCGATAATGGGGTTTTCGGCAGGCAGTGGGTGAATATGACTGAAACTATTTTGCCAAAAGCCATTGTTACGGCGGCGCTGATGATCGGCGGTCACCGCAAATGGAATGTGCAGTAAGCGCTGTAATAATGCGCCGCGCCAATCCTCTGTTAGATGGATCAACAAGTCATAGTCGCGGGCTTTTAAGCGCTGATAAAGTTGGTGTTCTTGGTTGGTCTGGTACCATCGCCCCTGTTTTTTCCAGCCCTTATCAATGCAGTGAAGCTGATCCAGAGCCGGGTGCAATGACAGCATATCTTTGGTTTCACCATAAATGAGGCCGTCGACTTCAAGTTGCGGGTAGTGCTCTTTCAATACCTGAAAAACCGGGCTGGCCAGCAACACATCACCATGAAATCGTAACTTGGTGATCAGTACACGTTTTATTTGGTTGAAATTTATAGGCTGGTGGTTGGTCATGGTCACGTTTGCTAGTGTCTGTTTGTTGCTGGCGAGTTTATCATAGTGGCGGCAAATGCTATCAGTTGAATACGATCGTGAAAATATTTCAAGCTTGGGTATAATGTCTGCAGAGTTTTAGGGGCAGCATGGCCCTTTAATATGAGTCGGTTTGCTTTGTATAGAATTGCTTTGATAAATTATAAAAATAAGATGGTCGGTTTTTGTATCTCATGGATGGCACTTTTTTTAGTGTTATTTCCCATGTCGATCTACTTAAACCCCTCTAAAGGTGGCACGACTAATGTGTTTTATCTCGGTGTTTTGCTGCCTTGGTTGATCTTGGTTATGTTGGGGGAGGTCAGACTGTGGTACAAACAGGCGGCTTATTTGTCCGGCTTATTGTTATTCAGCTACCTATGGTTAAACAGTTTTTGGGGTGTTGATAACAGCGCTGAGGACTGGTTCTATCTGGGTAAACGCTGGGTGTTTGCGGTTTGTATGCTGACAGCACCGATACTGGTATGCAAAAAATATCCCAATTTTCATCAACGAATTTTACCGTTACTCTTTACGGCGTCTGTAATGGCGGCGGCTATTGTGATTGCTCAGCATTATGCTGCTCATGGCAGTGATTTGTTGAAGTTCAGGCTCTTAGGTGAAGGTTATAGTGTTAACGCAATTGCTGTGGGAGTGCATTACGGACTGGCGCTGTTAGTAGGTTTGTACCTGCTGAGCCATTATCCTCGGCAGCGATGGGTTATTGCAGCCTCTTGCCTATTGCCACTAACAGCAATGGTGCTCACGCAATCGCGCGGACCATTGTTGGCCTTTATTACTTGCGTGTGTTTAATGGCATTATTCGGTGAACGTGAACGGCGAGTATTAATCGTCAAAGCAGCGCTGTTAATGGTGGTGGCCGTGATGATGCTGACGATTGGCTGGGATTATTTTGTTAGCCGTGGACTCTCATATCGGCCAGAGATTTGGTCGAAAATGTTAGGTGTCGTAATGCAGTCGCCAATATTTGGCGAGGGTTATACATTGAATGCCGAGCAAGTTTCCATTAAGGGTAGGGAGTTTGCTCACAGCCATAATATCTTTATTGAATTAATGCGTTATGGCGGCATTGTTGCAGTGGCTTTATTTGTCTGGCATTTAGTGAGTTTGTTTCGTGTGCAGCGGGTAAATAATGACGCTTTGAGCCGAGTATACTTGCTGTTGTTGGTTTATACGTTGCTGATACTGTTGATTAATGGCTGGTATTTACTCGATAGACCTAACTACTTATGGTTTGGTTACTGGTATCCGATAGGATTGCTGCTGGCGCGCGAGCAATTACAGTCAGCTGCTTCAAGGTAGTGAATGAGTCTATGCACTATGTAGTCTACCTGCAACGCAAAACCCGTCTCTCTGGAGCCCAGAAGTCTTTATTGCGACTGATGACCAGCCCCTGTATTGCGCCTTATACGCCGATTCTTATTTGTGAAGATAAAGGCTGGCTATATCAAGCTGCTGTCGCCGCCGGTATCACGGTAGAACTTGTTCCTTTTCCAAAATCCCGCAGTTTGGCGGCTCGCCTGTATCGCAACAGGGCATTTGCTAAAGCGATAAAGCAGCGCTTGCAGGCATACCTCGGTCGTCATATCGTGCACGGCAATGACTATGATGAGTGTCCATTGGTGCTAGCGGTGGCTTCAGCTTTAGGTTGCCCTTCAGTATTGTCACTCAGAAATGCCGGTATGACAGAAAAAGATTGGATCAAATATCGCTGCGACGAAGTTGATAAGGTGATCGCTGTCGGGCAACAGATATATGATGCAGCGAAACGATGGCCTGGTTGTAAACAATTGGAGTTGGTGTACAACGGTTTGGCCGATTCAGAATTTACCACTATCGAGGAGCCGGTGAGCGCAATTCGCAGGATGGCGGTAATCGGTTCTATTTTACCCATTAAAGGTTGGCAGGATATGGCGCAAGCCCTGCGTCTGTTGGATGAGCAACCCTTGGCCACGGGGCTGCAGGTAGACTTTGTAGGGCGTATTGATGATATCGAGCCATTTGAGCGGTTGCAGCTTGCCAGTCTAAAGCGGATCAAAGTGGCGTTTGTAGGTATGCAAACAGACTATATCAATTATCTGCGGCAATATAACCTAGTGGTCAATCCTTCTAGAGGTGAGACTTTCGGTATGGCGGCGGTTGAGTGTGTGGCGGCAGGGCTGCCATTGCTGACCACTCGGGTGGGTGTTATTGAGCAAGTCATAGAAGATCAGCGACTATTAGTGGCTGCCGGTGAGTTTGATGATCTGGCCGCCAGTTTAATGGGGCTGCTAGAACAGGGCAATACCAGCCGGGCGCAGGTGGGTGGC
>JBNMPW010000043.1:0-19540 GCA_051277205.1 Oceanicoccus sp.
CTTTTTGAAAGCAGCTATTATCACTATTGATCACAGCCCTAAACTGAGCTTCCGCTCAGATATAGAAGGCCTTCGCGGCCTGGCTGTTTTGTTGGTGATGATGTATCACTTCAAATCTCCGCTCATTAGCGGTGGCTATATTGGCGTCGATGTATTTTTTGTTATTTCAGGCTTTTTAATTGCCAGCATTATTAGCTCGGCGATAGATCAGGATAACTTTTCGCTAGCCCACTTTTATGAGCGACGATTAAAGCGCTTAATGCCCGCCTTGGTGATAGCCTGCCTGGTAGCATTGATCATATTTAGCTTTATTCTAATTCCGCAGGATTACACATTATTTCTTAAAAGTTTAAAAGATATCTTCCTGTTTAAATCAAACTTGTTCTTCTTAGAAAAAACCGAAGATTATTTTTCACCCGCCGGCGAACTAATGCCGATGCTACACACATGGTCGCTATCATTAGAGTGGCAATTTTATTTTGTGTTACCGGCATTTATCTTATTAAGTAGAAAATACCTTGGCAACAAGCGGGCTTGCTATAGCTTATTTATTGTCAGCATTGGCTTTATCATCTTATCTATGGCCACCACCCCCAACAACCCCGCCGCTTATTTTTTATTTGGTCCACGATTTTTCGAATTTTTATTAGGGGCTTGCGCGGCCTTTATTCGTATTCGCCTACCCTTTGGCGAACTCTCAAAAAATCTCAGCATAGTCGGTTTAATTGCCTGTTCGATACTGTATACGAAAAGTACGGTTTTTCCAGGCATTAATGCCCTATGGGTTTGCTTGTTTACGGTACTGTTTATTTGCAACCATCAGACATCGAAAATATTCAGCCAGCCATTGTTTAGCTGGCTCGGAAAAGTATCTTACTCAGCTTATCTTTATCACTGGCTGCTAGTAGTCGCGTTAGTTTATTTAGGGGTGGAAATAAAAAACTGGTATTTTATACCATTAACCGCCATCACATTGTTGATCGCTTTTTTAAGCTATCAATATATCGAATCACCTCTGCGTCGCTCGCAGGGGTCTTTAGCAAAAGTAGCTGCGATATACCTATTACTGCCGTTGCTAGTGATTTTTACTCTGCTACATTTCGCCAAACAGTATGATGGCATACCGCAACGACTGGGCAATAACTGTAATCAGGCTTACCAAGCAATTTCAAATAGTGATAACCTTCAGCGACATCGCTGTCACAGCTTTCAAACTAATGACATCAGCCAATGTTTAATGACAGACAGCAAAGGTAAGCAAACGGCGTTGTTGTTAGGCGATTCTCATGCCAGTCATTACTGGACTTTAGCCAGCGAACTGGCCATAGATGCCGACATCAAAATCTATGGTCGTACCAGTAGTTCCTGTTTGTTTTCGCCCAATGTCGCGCAATATGAAAAAGGCCCGCTTAACCAAAACTGCCGGAACTATGTCGCAGACGCAATTGGATTAATGGCGCAATTAAAACCAGATTATGTATTAATATCTCAACGCTGGCTGGGTTATGGCCAAAGTATTTTTGTGTTAGATCAAGGTGAGAAAAAACCAACAACGATTAGTCTCGAGCAATCCGTAAAAAACACCATCGATATGATTATTAGCACCGGAGCAATACCTGTATTTATTTTACCCATTGCCGAAAATGGTATTGATGCCAGTAAATGTTTTTATCGACAATTACGCTTAGGGAGTGACGCTGAGCGTTGTCATATAGTAGAGGGGGGGTATCAGTCACAGCAAATCACTGCTATTGAAACCTTACTGAAAAACAAGGCCGCTGATTATCCACAATTAATTCTAATCGACCCAAAGCAGGCTCAGTGTGATCAGGCACGTTGTATCAGCTCGGCAGAAGGACTGCCATTTTATGACGATGCTCACCACATCAATGATTTCGCAGCTGAATGGTTAGCCCGGAAAATAATTACTCACAGCGGCAACCCCTTAAAAACTGAGTGATAGTTTAAGGACGTCTATCTGGCAGCGGCAAGTCCGGCAACCCATGGGTAATTAGCAATAAACCTTTCTGAAAGTAAGCATTACTTTTTTCATGCTCACCTAATTGCGACAACAAACGGCCAAGCTCCGCACAAACTTCGCCGCTTTGCTCTAACTTAAGGCTGACTTCAAAATACTCACGGGCTTTACCCCATAATAAATTACGCAAACTCAAACGACCTAAACATAGCAATAATCGAGCGTCACTATTACGCTCTTTTAACCAATTTTCTGCATGAATTAATTGCTTACCTACATCGTCGCCTTTCACTTGTCCATAGAGATCGACCAGCTCTTTATTCCAATCTTTACGCAACTGGTTGCGAATCAGTATTTCAGCACCCGCCATATTGCCCGCTGACATAATATGTTTGGCATAAGTGGCGACCACATTACTGTCGCGAGTCACGCTTTTAGAAAAACTTTTCCAAAGTTTTTCTAATTCCGCAGCCACATTGCCACGCAAACGCGCCGCCTCATCAATACTTTCAATGCTGGCGGTTAACTCTAGCTCGGCTAATTTATCAGCGGACAATACATTGTATTTTTTTAACTGCGGCAATATATTTAATAGCTCTTGCCAATCGTTTAGCCCTTCATAGGCCGCTTTCAATAAATATAATACATAAGGATGTTTACCCGCATTGACGCGCACCCGCATCAATGTTGCCAGGCTTTGTTCAAACTGACCACTGCGCAACTGCAACTCGGCTTGGGTTAAACCCACTGCAACACTTGAACCCGCGGTGCTTTGCTCCGCCTGTTTTAGATAAGCGGTTACTTGCTTGCTGTCATCCAGCGCATGGCTAGCTCTAGCAGCCACCAAATAATTTAATAGCGGAGTTTCTGATTGATTGGCGGCGCGGGATAAAATTCGTCTAGCGCTCTGCCAATTACCTTCAATAAAATTGATCAAGCCTTTGGTAGTTTGCTGCTGACTACGCCGATAACCTCTTCCGGCTAACCAATTACCCAGGGCGCTACCGCCACGGATACTGCGGCGCAGCACACTAAAAAAACCATATACTAAAGAGAACAGTACCAAGAATACGACTAAGCCTACCCAAACACTGCTTTCTAATGTGTAATTACCGTAGCTAATCAATAAATAACCCGGATCATATTCTACCGCGGTCACTAACCCGACGGCGATCAGCAAGGCGACTAGACAAGCTATGAAAAAGCGCTTCATTGGGCGCTACCTGTTTCGGCGGCTTTGTCTTGCGGCTTTGCGGCGGCGGGTTTCTCCATATGTAAACTGGCGAGGTAATTTTTTATAGTCTGTAATGAACCTGAGATATCAGGCAAACTGACAGCTACTGGTTGCGTCGACAATTTTTCAATGGCAATAATAATTTCGTTAGTGGCTTTAGTATCGAGGTTATAATAATTTTTCAATGCAGCTTTCGCTTTTGCCAAACTGTCTTGGTACAACCGCTGCTTACCCGCCAGCGCTGCCATTTGTGCTTGTTCAAACATCAGCTGAATATTTTGCCTTACAGCAGCTTCATATTCGGGTGCTAGCAAAGGTTGATAAATTTCATCGCGCCGTTTTATTTGTATGTACTGCCCAAGTTTGCTCCACGCATCTTGCAGACCGTACTCTAAACGCTGTTGCCAATCTTCTGGTATTGCTTGTGTTTCAATGTTAGCGGTCAACTCCGGCAAGGCAATTAAACGTAAACTATCGGCTTGCTTGGCAAGTGCCCCTAACTGGAGATAAACGCCCTCTAAATCAAAACCACTAATTGCCCGCAACGCGGCCATATCTTCGGCTAATGACTGCCGCAAAAAATACAATGCGCTATCATCCAGTTCTTTGGCAATGGTATCCGCCGCCTGCAAAAGCTCGAGTGAACCAGCCACCTCTTTTGCCATTAACAGCCGTTGGTTTGCCAACCGAATTAAATATTCAGCTTCTGCCAATAACCAGTCATCGCGGCTTGTAGTCGATATTGACAACAGTCGACGCTGTTGGCTGTCCACTTGGCCCTGAAGTTTGTCGATACGTTGCTGTTGTAATTGCTGCTGTTGTTTTGACCCGACCAGCTGTTGGTCCAATTGCCGCTGCAAATTATTATTAGCAGCGGCTTGCTCATCTAAGCGCTGGACGGCGGCGGCCACAGTCACTTCATTTTGTTGTAAGGACTGCTGTAGCGTTAGGCGCTGTTGCCACTGATAAAGACTGACGGCCAACGCCAATAGCGCGACAATCAAAACCAACCACATTAATTTAGCGGCCACGGGCTTGGCCGTCGGCTTTTTCTCGGTGGGTTTTACAATCACTTTAACCGGTTTGTCCGTAGGCGCTTTACTTGGCGGCTGACTGTTTTCTGTTTTTTTATCCACTTATGAGGTATCCGTTTTGCTTTTGACTAAAGTTACCGTTAACTATTTATCTTAACTATAGTTAAATCAAGTACAGTTAAATCAAGTACAGCTAAAACAAATGCAGCTGAATTAACTACAATCGAGTTAAGGCAGCCAGCATTGCCTGATCGCTGGCGTTCTCTGCCACACTAATATGCCTAAATCCTTGTTGCTTGGCCAACCCTGCCACTCTATCACCCGCAGCGACCAAGGTTAACTGCTTAAGCTGATCTAGCCCAGAGGGATCAGATAAGGCCAGCACATATTCAAGGCTGTCGCCGCTATTGATACACAGCGTATTGATGGCATGCTCTGCAATCAACTGATTTAACTCGCCTATTGATTTGCTAACCTGCTGGCGCTGATAGCATTGCGCGTAACGGACTACTGCTCCACGCTGCTGTAATTGTTCGGCTAAATACTCACGACCACCCACGCCGCGGACTATTAATACTTTCTCAGCCGACAACTGCTGCAATGTCGGCTGCTGTAACAAGGCTTCGCTATTCATTGCCGCAGCGACGGTTGAAAGTACTGTCACCCCCTCGGCTTGCAGCGCAGCGATCGTTGCCCGACCAATGCCATACCACGCTATATCGACCGGTAATTGTGGCCAGTATTGATGGATGCATTCCATGCCAAAGTTAACCGCATTGGTGCTAATAAAGATCACATGCTGAAATTCATCCAACGCCATAATCTGCTGTTTACACTGCTGCCAAGTAGCACCGTCTTGCTCGTCAAGCACGGTTATTGTCATCACTGGAAAGTGAACCGCCTGCGCTCCAGCTGCCGCCATCAAGCCTAACAAATTGTCAGCTTGGCCGGCAGGCCGAGTCAACAACACCCTGCGCTCATCTATGGTTAATGGCTTTGGCTCAGTCATCACAATTTTTTTATACCGTTTGTCTTTAAGCTATAGCCGTTAAGCCTGTTGATAAACCGCCTGCAAAATCTCGGCGGCACCTTGCGCTAATAAATCTTCCGCCACTTCAATACCTAAGGCTTGTGCCGATTCGCGCTTGGCGCGTCGCTCGCAACGCAAGGTGGTGATGCCATCAGGGCTACCCACCAAACCGCGAAGCCATAGCTGAGAATTATCTTCTGGGTCGGCGATGGCAAAACAGGCTATTGGCACCTGACAGCCCCCTTGCAAACGCAGGTTCATGGCCCGTTCCGCCAACACACAATCGGCGCTGGGCTGATGATGCAGCGGCGCTAATAAAGCCGCCATACGCTGATCGTCCACCCGAGTTTCAACGCCAACGGCACCTTGGCCGCCAGCGGGCAAGCTCTCTAATACATCGATGCGCTGGCGAATCCGATCCGCCATCTGCAAGCGGATAAGTCCGGCACTGGCAAGAATAATGGCATCGTAGTTACCGTCATCGAGCTTGCGCAACCGGGTATTAACATTGCCCCGCAGATCAATAATCTGCAGGTCAGGCCGACGTGCCCGTAATTGGCATTGTCGACGCAGGCTTGAAGTGCCGACACGACAATTATGAGGCAACTCATCAATACTATTAAAATGATTGGAGACAAAGGCATCGCGGGGATCTTCGCGCTGACAAATAATGGACAGCCCTAAGCCTTCGGGAAACGCCATCGGTACATCTTTCATTGAGTGCACCGCGATATCGGCACGCCGGTCTAACAACGCTGTTTCAAGCTCTTTAACAAACAAGCCTTTGCCACCAATTTTAGCCAAAGGCGAATCGAGAATTTGATCGCCGCGGGTAGTCATGCCCAACAGCTCTACTTGCAAACCGGGATGGGCTAGCAGCAACTCTGCTTTAATAAACTCCGCCTGCCACATGGCGAGAGGGCTTTCGCGGGTGGCTATTCGGACAATCTGATCGGACATAAAAACCTTTATATTGGCAGGTAACTAAACACACTATAATGTGAGCAATGATAACATGAGATTTGCTATTTGAAGATGCTCAGCATGACTTATGGGGACCTTGTTAAGCGGGCCAGATCAACTCAATATCTTTACTTGATACCCTTGTGCATCTTATTACTACAGTTGCTGCAGTAACTTTTTCAGCGCCGTTAAATGACGGCGACTTACCTGCGGCCCTTGGGCGATATCCTGTAACTTTAAAATGACTTGCTCTGAGGCTTTTTCCAAACCGGTAATATAAGCCAACGCGGCTAAGGCATTGCGGTGCACGCGCACAAATGTGGCGGCCAGCTCGTCTTCAAGCTCTTTCAATGAGTCATCGATTAACATTTCTTTTACCGCGCCATCTTGCACATAAACCACCGTAACGTATTTTTGCTCAGCATGAAAATAACGAATCTCCTCAATTGCTATCAGCTCAATACCTCGCGAGGTTTTAGCGGCAATATGACTGCGCACCGCCTCACCTTGTGCTTGCTGCTCATTACTCAACAAGGCTGAAAGCTGCACTCGATTAAGTTTTTTTGCCTTGGCTAATGCTTGCTCTAGCTTCTCACTATTGACCGGCTTTAATAAATAGCCCACCGCATTGGCGTCAAAGGCTTCCAGCGCATAATCGTTATAGGCTGTACAAAAAATTACTGCGGGCGGCGCTTCGCAGCTAGCAAGATGCCTCGCAGCCTGCAAACCATCCATCACCGGCATGCGAATATCCATCAAGATCACATCGATACTGAACTGATTACACAACTCTATCGCCCGCCGACCATTTCCCGCTTCTAACACTTCGTCACAATCGTGTTGGCGCTGCAGCAAGCGATTCAGACGCGCTCTTGCCAACGGCTCATCATCAACCACTAATACTTTCATTGCGGGACACTCTCTAGCGGATAAAACAACTCGGCACGATAACTGTCACCCTCAACCGTGGCCAGCAAACCGGCGCGACTGCCATAAATCGCCTGCAAGCGATGACGAATATTATCTTGTGCCAATTGGTTACCTTCCGTTTCGGGCCGACCTTTACCCAGCGGATTGCTGACCGCTAACTTCAGCAAATCACCGTCAAGTGTACCGCTGATGATTACCCTGCCGCCGGCTTCAAGCTGTTGAATACCGTGATAAATAGCGTTTTCTAATAACGGCTGCAAACTCAAGCTGGGGATTTTAATCGTGGTAGGCACGCCATCAAGCTGCCACTCAATGTGTAAACGATCACCTAAACGCAGCTGCTCAATCCGAGCATAACGGCGACACAGCTCCAGCTCATCAGCCAGGCTCACTTCGGTATCAGTTTCATCCAAACTTGCGCGGAACAATCCGGCCAAATCTTCCACCGCAATTTCGGCGGCTTCTTGATCGACAGCAATCAAACTGGCGATAATATTCATGCTATTAAATAAGAAGTGAGGGCGAATACGCGATTGCAATGCCTGAATTCTAGCTTGTAATTCCGCCTGTTCCTTCATGCGCAGTTGATACGAGAGGTAAAAATAGCGCAGCGCAATACCGGCTAACACCGCACAGATGATGATATGGGTCAGCAATTCCCAACCGTTAATAAACCAATTGCCACTGCCGGTAAATGCACCTTGCAACAACCACTGGCCACTAATACTGGTAGCCGCCACCACCGCTATAATCAGCAAATAACAAAGTGCTGCGGCCGGCGCCAATGACCAAGTCGACAACCAATTGCGCAACGGGCAAATCAAGGCGGCACTGAGCAATACCGACCATTGCACAAACAGCGAGATCAACGACAATTGATGCCAGACAAATGCCTGCAAGCCACCGTCGGTCAAAGTCAGCACAATCGCCAGTAACTCGGCAACTAGCACCAGAAAAAACACCGCCTGCACTTGGCACAGATCGGGGATGAAAAAATCTCTGGTAGAGTTTGTAACGGCCTTTTTGTTCATAATTCCTGCTGTCATTGTTATGAGCAAACTATAGCAGTGATGTCAGGACAAGCGAATATCGAAAGGGGCTGTTATAATCCGCGGCCAACCACTGACCCATGCACAGACCAACCGAAAGCGATCTAATTTATGAGCGATCAGGACAGCAAAATTAAACCTTGGGGCGGCCGTTTCACTGAGCCCACCGATGCCTTTGTTGAGCGGTTTACCGCCTCGGTAGAATTCGACCAACGCCTCTACCACCACGATATAAACGGTTCTTTGGCGCACGCCCAAATGCTAACTGAAGTCGGGGTATTAAGCGACGATGAACGACAGCAAATTCAGACTGGATTAGAGCAAATTCGCGCCGAAATTGAAGCCGGCGAATTCCAATGGTCGGTAGCGCTAGAAGATGTCCATATGAATATCGAAGCGCGACTGACCGATATCATCGGTATAACCGGCAAAAAACTGCATACCGGCCGCTCACGCAACGACCAAGTAGCGACCGATATTCGGCTCTATCTGCGTGATGAAATCGACAGCATTTCGATCGTGCTAACACGACTGCAACAAGGCTTGATCGAATTGGCCGCCCATGAAGCCGATACTATTATGCCGGGCTTTACCCATTTGCAAACTGCCCAACCGGTTACTTTTGGTCATCATTTACTGGCCTGGAACGAAATGTTAGAACGCGATTATGGCCGCTTGCAAGACTGTCGCCAACGCGCCAACCAATCGCCATTAGGCGCCGCCGCATTGGCTGGTACCACCTACCCTATCAACCGGGCATTAACCGCCGAGCTGCTAGGATTCGATGCACCCACTGAGAATTCACTGGATTCGGTCAGCGATCGCGATTTCGCCATCGAGTTCACCGCCTTCGCCAGCTTGCTGATGACTCATATGTCACGCTTCAGTGAAGAACTGGTGTTATGGACCTCAGCACAGTTTAACTTTATCGAGCTACCGGACCGCTTTTGTACCGGCTCATCTATCATGCCGCAGAAGAAAAACCCCGATGTACCAGAATTAGTCCGCGGTAAAGTTGGTCGGGTTAACGGCCACTTGATTTCATTACTAACCCTGATGAAGTCGCAGCCGCTGGCCTACAACAAAGATAATCAGGAAGATAAAGAGCCATTATTTGACACCATCGATACGGTGAAAGATTGCCTCAAGGCCTATGCAGATATGATCCCCGCTATCAAAGCTAAAAAACCAGTAATGCTGGAAGCAGCTCGGCGCGGCTTCTCTACCGCTACCGATTTAGCGGACTACTTAGTGCGCAAAGGCATGCCTTTTCGTGATGCACATGAGGTTGTCGGCAAATCAGTCGCGTATGGCATAGCGCAGGAAAAGGACCTTTCAGAGATGACTCTGCAGGAATTGCAGAGTTTTAGCGACATTATTACCGATGATGTCTTTGACGTGCTAACTTTAGAAGGCTCCGTAGCCGCTCGCGACCATATTGGCGGAACTGCCCCTTCGCAAGTTAAATCAGCCAGCATGCGCGCTAAGCAGAAATTGCTTAGCCGTTAAGATGACTAAACGTTCGCATATTTTGCGCCATGGTTTTCGACCAGCGGTACCTTATCGGCCGAAAGCCCTCGCCCCTTAACGAACCACTGATCGACCCTATATTGCAATAATCCGTATATTTTTAATCGTAGTTGATCTAGCTGTAGCGCATCACAGGGATATCAACTGATGCGGATACGCGCTGGCAAGCTTGGCGGGCTTCGAAGAACTGTATAAAGCTAACAACAACTCGGCCGCTATTAGTAAAATTACCGCCTATACTTAAGCCAATGCCACAATCAGACACCATAACGTCTTCCATCGACCAAGGAGTTGATCGCAAGACGCTCAAAATCATCAAACAGCGCTTTCTTCAGGTCAACAATGCCCGCTTGGCTAGGACCAAATCTGCGTTGGGATCTCGGCAGCAAATTTTTCTTGAATTGCTACCCATGATGTTTCACGTCAATCATCCGATGATGCCCGGCTATGTGTCTCATCAAACCCCTGCGGGCCTTGCCGGCTTTAACCCTAGCCGCCGCGATATTCAAAAAGCCCAACGCTTATCACGCAGTTTTACCTACCGTCGACAACCCACTCTGCGGCGCCAGATTCACGGCCTGTTTTTGATGGGCTCCTGTGGCACAGTGGCACAATCCGAAGCATCCGACTTGGATATCTGGGTTTGCCACCCGCCGGTGATTATTGAGCATCAACTATTACTTCGGCAAAAATGCGATGCCATTACTCGCTGGGCCGCCAGCATTGGTTTAGAAGCGCATTTCTTTTTGATGGAGGATGAGAAATTTCGCAAAGGCGAACGGGAAACCTTATCAGCCGAAGATTGCGGCAGCAGCCAACACTATTTATTGCTCGATGAGTTTTACCGCACCAGTTTACTGATCGCCGGTCGTATTCCGTTGTGGTGGTTAGTGCCGCCGGAAGAAGAACAGCATTACGATTACTACGCCAGCACCCTGCTAAAAAAACGCTTTGTTCGCAAAGATGAGTCGCTAGACTTTGGGGGTGTTGGCCATATCCCTGCGGGAGAATTTATTGGCGCCGGTGTTTGGCAATTATATAAAGCCATTGATTCACCTTATAAATCGGTATTAAAAATTTTGCTAACCGAGGTCTACGCAGCAGAATTTCCCAATGTCGAACCTTTGAGCACTCAGTTTAAGCGCGCTATTTATAACAACCGCCTCGATATCGATGAGCTTGATCCCTATGTAGTGGTTTATCGAAAATTGGAAAGTTATCTTTTAGAAAGAGAAGAATTTAAACGACTGGAATTAGTGCGGCGCTGTTTTTATTTTAAAGTGGGTAAAGCACTAACAAGACCCAGTCGCAATAATGCTAAATCGTGGCAGCGGCAGTTAATGGAAAAACTGGTGCAGCAATGGCGTTGGCCTAACGAACTATTATATAGCTTAGACTCTCGCCACCAGTGGAAAGTCGTTAGAGTTATCAGCGAACAAAAACAACTGGTGCGCGAACTCACTAACAGCTACCGCTTTGTGCTGGATTTTGCTCGTCGCACCCGCGCCTCGGCGATGATCAACTCGCAAGAGATGACTATTCTCGGCCGTAAACTCTACGCCGCATTTGAACGCAAAGCCGGCAAGATTGAATGGATAAACCCCGGTATTTCCAGTAACTTAGTGGAAGAAAGGCTCACTTTTTATCCTTATAAAGCTCGAACAGAAAATGAGGCCGACATGGGCCAATGGAGCTGGGCATTAAGCACCGAAAATATTAGCGCCAAAGATATGCATCGGGACGAACCGATTAAGCGCGCCGACGAACTCAGTACTTTATTAGCTTGGTGCCACTTTAATAGCCTGTTAGATAACTCCACCCAAATCAATGTTATTGCCGGCGAGCACAGCGTTAGTGAACTTGAATTGCAAAATATGATTCGTAACTTACGCCAATCCTTACCTGTGGCAAAACAATACGATAATGAAGGCGACGAAAAACACGACCGTTTTGGTCAAGCGATGCGGCCCACCAAAATCCAGTTGTTTATCAATGTTGGTGTCGACCCCTTAGCTCATATGCGTAACCAAGGCATAGAGCTACTCAGTACTCATACTGATAGTTTGGGTTACAGCGGCTTGCGCGAAAATTTAGTACTCAATATCGAACAGATTTTAGTAAACAGTTGGGGCGAAGTCAGTAGCCGCCGTTACGACGGCGAATATGCATTGATCCGCTGCTTGAGAGATTATTTGCAAATGTTACCACCTGGCAGCGGCGGCGCCTTACCACAGTTAGATATTCGCTGTTTTTGCCCAACCCGCGCGCATGCTATTAGCATGCGCGTGGAAGAACTATTCCGCGATATTGCTGCCTGCTATTACAGCGGTACCCGTCCTGCTAATAGCCGCTATGTACTAGAAATACAGCGTGAATTTTATGTACTGCAATTTATTGATAACCGACCAGCGATTGAACAGGCCGGCGATTATAAAGCTCTGTTAGCGTATTTATCAAAATTACAGAGCCATTACAGCCCGATTGTACTGGACCGCTATTGTCTGAAAAATACAGCCTTGCAAGTCATGCTAGAAGTCGCGCAGGCCGATCAAATTCAAGTGTTTTATCAACAACGAGATGAACTGGCCGATATCTATGTACTCGATGAAAATAATTCTTTATTTAGCTTTAACAGCGAGTTTCGTGATGAACAAAGCTTATTGGCACCGTTAGATCAATTTATCCAATCGACCTTATTCCGGCGCAGCAGCGAAAATCACAGTTTAAGCCTCGGTTTAGAAATAGACAATTTTGATCTCAGCCATTACCAACTGCAGTACTACCAAATTACAGGCAACAGTACCGGCATGCAATTAACTCGCCGTAATATTATCAGCGGACTCAGCGGCGGTCATTTTTTCAATGTACAGGCCATCGGCGACACCGATATTAATGGCCGCCTAGTATTTAATATTTATTGTGATCAGCAAGAATTTTCCGAATTAGAATGGGGAAAAGAACTTTTCAATACCGTGGCAAAATTTATTCTGCAGCGGCGTCATTCTCAAGAGCGCTACCCCTGCTATATTACTGATTTGGATTTAAGCCGCGCCAACATTGGCGACAGTCATAACATGCTACAAACAGCTTTCTATTTGCAGCACAAGCGCCAACTTGAAAAAGCGCTTAATCAGGCCTTACAAGCGCTGTGAAAAAATAACTAAAACTGTGCCGCTTTAAGACCAATATGAAACACCACATCCGGCGCTGTATTAACTGCAACATCTTCAATCACCGCCAAATCCAATACCCAGCGCGGACTTAATCGAATCGCACCACCGATAATAAGCTGAGCTGAGTCATCGCCTAACTCGGTTAAACTACTGTCATAAAAAGCACTATGTCCATCTAACTGAACTTTTAAACTAACACTATTGCTAAATTGCCAACTGAGCGTTGACGAACCATAGACGACGATATCCTCACGCAACTCTGTCATCACCTCGCCGCCATCCATCCACAACAGCCCAGCGCTGACGTGAAAGCTTAGCTGATAATCCTGCAGTAAACTCTGGTCACTGACATGCAAAGCCAACGACAAATCCGTCGACTCGGAGCCAAGCAGTTTATCGGCATCCCCGGTCGGCAGTTTCAACGCTGACCGCAGCGCCCATTGCCGGTCAGCACTCTCCGCTAGCTGATAGGCCGCATTAAAACTGAGATCACCAATACCGTTTGCTGAGCCATCCACATCCGTTAATAACTGGCTATCGCGCTGATAACTATAACGCAGTTTATCCCGCGGATAAGCGGGTCGATCGCCATCCGGCAAACCCCATATATCATGCCAGTCTTCAATAAATTGATCGAGGCTGCCGCTATCATGGCTGAGTAAGGGCAGATCAACGCCCACTTCCCAGCGTTGGCGCAAGCCATAACGCCACTGCAGATTAATCCGATTGCTTTCACCATCGATAAAAATGGCTTCGTTGGCCACGCTACTTTTGGTGAAATTATTGCTCAGCTCCCATTGCAAGCCAAACTGCTGCTGGTCGACGCTAGTGAGCTGGGCACTTTGCGCCGCTGGCAGGCCGTAAATCTGTACAAAGGGGTTACGATTGCTGCTGCTGTAAGGCTGATTGAGATTATCAGCCACCACCCAGCCAGGCGCGATTGCTAGTAGCAAGGTAATGATAAACCGAGATGAACGCATATTCTTGCAACCTTAGACACAAGTAAAACAATGGATTGACCGCTAAAAAGCGCTGTAAGTATAGCAAATTGTATAAGCGCTTAAGGGAAAGTGGTAGACGCTTAAGTCTGCCGGTATAATCGCCGCTTTTAAACACCATGATTTAGGAAGCGAGCAGCATGCGAATCGCCATCAGCATTATGATTTTAGTGGTCGGGGTAGTCGTCGTAGGCTGTGGTCAAAAAGGGCCGCTGTATTTACCACAAGATGCCGCCGCTGACAGCGAACAAGCTGCTAACTAAAATCGCGCTCACATAACATAGGAACCTCCATGGAAGCGTTTGAATATCACAACGGCCAAATGCATGCCGAACAAGTCCCGCTTAGCCATATCGCCCAGCAATATGGCACGCCGACTTATGTCTATTCGCGTGCCTATCTGGAGCAGCAATTTTTGTCCTATCAGTCGGCGCTAGCTGGCCGTGACCACCTGATTTGCTACGCCGTAAAAGCCAACTCTAATATTGCTGTACTCAATGTACTGGCAAGACTAGGTGCGGGCTTCGATATTGTCTCTCTGGGCGAACTGGAGCGGGTATTAGCTGCCGGCGGTGACCCTGCCAAAGTCGTGTTCTCTGGTGTCGCTAAAACGCCAGCTGAGATGCGCCGTGCCCTAGAGCTCGGTATCCATTGCTTTAACCTTGAATCGGCTGCTGAATTAGAAGCTCTGCAACAAGTCGCCATTGAAGTCGATAAAGTGGCGCCTATATCTATTCGGGTAAACCCCGATGTGGATGCGCAGACGCATCCTTATATATCGACTGGCTTGAAAGACAACAAATTTGGCATTGCCATCGAACTGGCGCCCGCCGTTTATCAACGGGCTGAGCAGCTCAGTCATATTGAGGTGATGGGAGTGGATTGCCATATCGGCTCACAGCTGACCGAGGTCGCGCCATTTTTAGATGCGCTAGACAGAGTGCTGGCATTGATCGACCAACTCGCCGAACAAGGCATCAATATTCGCCATCTCGATTTAGGGGGCGGCTTAGGCGTACGCTACAACGACGAGCAACCACCCAGCCCGGCAGAATATATCGAGCAATTACTGGTCCGTTTAGATGACCGTGAGCTGAGCTTGGCCTTTGAACCCGGTCGCTCGATTACGGCCAATGCCGGCGTATTACTGACGACCGTCGAATACCTAAAACCTGGCGAGCACAAAAACTTTGCCATTATCGACGCGGCCATGAATGACATGATCCGACCCGCCCTGTATCAGGCCTGGCTCCGTATTGACCCGGTAAACCCACGCCAAGAAGGTAGTTTATTAAGCTGGGATTTAGTCGGCCCAGTCTGTGAAACTGGCGATTTTCTAGGTAAAGATCGGCAAATCATCCTCGAACAGGGAGATTTATTGGCGGTAGCATCATCTGGTGCCTATGGTTTTACCATGAGTTCCAACTACAATAGTCGTACCCGGGCAGCAGAAGTCATGGTTGATGGCGACAGTAGCCACCTGATTCGCTCACGGGAAACCCTCGCCGACTTGATGCGGGGTGAAAAGCTGCTTCCCTAAGGCACACTGCCACCAAGAAACCAGCCTTCATCCGTATAAACGCCTGCTGTTGTTGCTCTAACAGCGTGGGCCGAAGCATCTACATAACGCGCTAACGGCGAAGCGCATCGACGGATAAGTACTATGTTGTTACGTTTCACTAAAATGCATGGCCTCGGCAACGACTTTGTCGTACTCGACCTGATTAGCCAACGATTTAATCTACTGACAGAGCAAGTCCGTCTATTAGCCGATCGACGCTTTGGTATCGGTTGCGACCAACTGTTAGTCGTTGAAGCTCCGACGCAACCGGATGTAGACTTTCGCTACCGTATTTTTAATGGCGACGGCAGTGAAGCAGAACAGTGCGGCAATGGCGCTCGCTGTTTCGCCAAATTCGTTCGTGACAAAAAACTCACTGGCAAAAATAAAATTCGTGTAGAGACTAGCCAAGAAATACTTGAACTCACCTTCACCCAAGACCGACAGGTATTGGTGAATATGGGCAAGCCCGAACTGGAGCCAAGTAATATCCCGTTTGGCGCCGAGCAGCGAGCGCTAACGTATTCTATTAATGCGGCGGGCCAAGATTGTGAAATTGGCGTCGTTTCCATGGGTAATCCGCATTCGGTAATGCTGGTAGATGACGTTGCAAATTTCGACGTGGCAACATTGGGACCGGCGATAGAGTGTCATCCATTATTTCCGCAGCGGGTGAATGCCGGTTTTATGCAAGCTGTCAGTCGCCGTGAAATAAATTTGCGCGTCTTTGAGCGCGCTGCCGGTGAAACGTTAGCCTGCGGCACAGGCGCCTGCGCGGCGGTGGTATCCGGTCAATTGCGCGGTCTGTTAGATCAACGGGTAATCGTTAATCTACCCGGCGGCAGCCTGACAATTGAGTGGCGAGGCGAAGGCCATCCCGTTATGATGACCGGGCCAGCCACCACGGTATTTGAAGGCCAAATTAATATTTAAAACAATAATATTATTACTAATATGACGACCGAGGTAACACGTGGATCTAGCGGAAAAGAATATACAGCAAGATATCAGCGCAGATGATGTCGCTCACTATTTAAAAAGTCATTGTGGATTTTTCCTGAAGCGTGATGATTTATTATTGGAGTTGCAGCTAGCACACCCCAGCGGCAAGGCAGTATCGCTGCTAGAACGACAGGTCTCGCTATTGCGCGAGCGTAATATGGATATTCGTCACCGCTTAAACAGTTTGTTAGCAAATGCGGACAGCAACGACCAATTATTCGATAACACTAAGCAGTTAGTATTGGCGTTAATTGAAGCTCAGAGCTTAGATAATATCGTTAACACTTTTAACCGCAGCATGCTTAGCGATTTTAATCTCGATTTTGCCAGCCTAACCTTGTTTGGCAACCCCAGCCAACATCGCAATGTCACCTCGATAATGGTGCCGATCGATGAAGCGTTTGCAAAAATCCCAGGGCTATTAAAAAGTGATAATGCCACCTGCGGTGTATTGCGACCCGAAGAGCTGGATTTTCTATTTAGCAGCCAGGCCAATCAAGTGGGTTCTGCCGCCGTCATTCCACTCAGCCACAGTCACCCATTGGGGGTGATCGCCATTGGCAGCAAAAACGGCGACCACTTTAATTCCGATATGGGCACTCTATTTTTAAGCTATGTAGCTGAAATATTAAACCGGATTTTACCGAATCATTTATCCAAGTAATGTTAATCGCTAAAAGTTAACTAACTTTAGCTCCATCAATATAACTAAATCGCGACCACTACATCACTACAGGCGCCGACCTTGAATGATATCCAGCTTTTAAATTGTCCAGCATGACAGATAGCAATAGCTGGCGACAAGCGTGTGAACAGTTTCTAGAATATTTGCGAATTGTTCGCCAGTTATCGCCTCACACCCTCAGTAGCTACCAGCGTGATCTAAAAAAATTCTCTAGCTTTTGTCTAACTAAAAACATCACCGAACCGAAAGCGGTTCACAGTGCAGATGTGCGACAATGGAGCGCCCAACTTTTTCGTGGTGGTTTGTCCGGCAGTAGTTTACAGCGTGCTTTATCAGCTGTGCGGAGTTTTTATAAGTTTCACAAAACGTCTGTTGACACTAATAACCCTGCGATTGGCATCCAAGCACCAAAATCGCCAAAAAAATTACCGAAAGCATTAGATGCTGATGCCATGCAGCGCATGCTAGCAATCGATGGCGATGACTGGCTCAGTATTCGTGATCGTGCGATCCTCGAACTTTTTTATTCATCAGGTTTACGACTTAGCGAATTAGTCGACTGTGATCTCAATGATATTGATTTAAAACAGGCCCTGATTAACGTCACTGGTAAAGGCCGCAAAGACCGCAGCCTACCGATTGGTAGTTTTGCAGTAGCGGCTTTGCAGCAATGGCTAAAAATACGTGGTGACGTTATAACGACTAGCTCGGCACTTTTTTTATCAAAACAGGGTAAGCGCTTAGGGCAGCGATCCATTCAAAAACGTTTAAAGAAACACAGCATAGAACAAGGGTTAGACCAAAATGTTCACCCCCATATGATGCGCCACTCTTTTGCCAGCCATATGTTAGAGTCAAGTGGTGATTTGCGTGCCGTGCAAGAGATGTTGGGGCACGCCAATATTTCCACCACCCAGGTGTATACCCATTTAGACTTCCAACACCTCGCCAAGGTCTATGACAAGGCACATCCTCGAGCAAATAAAAAGAGCTAACAAAAAGCACGATTAAGCGTGTGTCTGTCCAAGCATAATCAAGCGTTGCTTTAGGGTATACTGCTAACATGACTCAGCTGCCAATAAAAGTAATCACCTTTGATCTCGATGACACGCTATGGCATGTCAACCCCACACTGAAAAAAGCAGATGCCGATGTTTACCGCTGGTTGCAAGAAAATACGCCACTATTAACAAAGCAGTTTTCAACAGCCGATTTAGCAGTATGGCGAATCAATATTTATAAGCAGAACGCTGAATTTAAACATCAAATTAGTCAGTTGCGTATTATCGCCCTACAGCACGCTCTCGAGAAAGTGGGCTATAAGACAACACAAGCCGAGTCGCTATCGTTACAAGCTTTTGACGTTTTTCTGGCTGCCCGCCATGAGGTGGTTTTTTTCGATACCGCTTTGCCGCTATTGCAACAACTAAAAACACGGTTTACTTTAGGCGCCCTGAGCAACGGCAATGCAGATATTTTTAAACTTGAGGCCGGATCACTGTTTAGCTTTGCGTTTTCGGCCGAGCAGCTCAATGCCAGTAAACCGTTAGCTGATCAATTTCATGCCGCTGCCAGTGCAGCTAATGTTGAGCTGTCGCAAATCATTCATATTGGCGACAATATTGAACACGATGTGATGGGCGCGCAGCAAGCAGGCTGTCATGGTATTTGGTTTAATCCAACCCAGCAGGCCACTCCCGCTAATATTATGCCGCGCCAGCAAGTGCAATGTTTATCAGAAATACCACAGGCGATTGAGCGCATTATCGCCGCAGGTCCAGATACAAAAAGACCCCGGCGATAACCGAGGTCTATAAGCTAATAAAGAAGATCGACGTTTAGACAGCGTCTTCGTTAGTCTCGCCAGTGCGAATACGGATGACCTGCTCCAAGGCAGAAACAAAGATTTTCCCGTCGCCAATTTTACCGGTATTGGCTGCACCACTAATGGCTTCAATAACCGTATCAACCTGCCCATCATTGATAGCAATCTCAAGCTTTACTTTCGGTAAGAAATCGACAACATATTCTGCCCCGCGATATAGCTCTGTATGGCCTTTTTGCCGTCCAAAGCCTTTAACTTCAGTGGCAGTAATACCCGTGACGCCCACTTCTGACAGCGCTTGACGAACATCATCCAATTTAAAAGGTTTGATAACAGCGGTCACTAATTTCATCTTATTCTCCGAAATATTTCCGATCTATATTAACCATTTTGAGCGGCTACGTTAACGATCTAGATCAATAAAAGCAATAGAGCCTTGGCTCATAAGCGGTAGTTATAGCTTAAAAAGGTCTGCCATGGCTTATATTAGTCGATACTGGACTCATTTTACGCCAGCCTGCGTGGTTTGAGATATAACGGTATTTGTT
>JBNMPW010000044.1:0-19471 GCA_051277205.1 Oceanicoccus sp.
TCTAATCTCTGCGTCAATCAAATATTTAAAAACGGCAACGAAGCCCAGCGGCAAAAATACTTACCGAAACTGTGTTCGGGCGAACATATCGGCGCGTTGGCTATGTCAGAACCCAATTCTGGCTCCGATGTGGTGAGCATGCGCTTAAAAGCTGAGAAGAAGGGTGATCACTATATTCTTAACGGCAACAAAATGTGGATCACCAACGGCCCCGATGCCAGCACGTATGTGATCTATGCCAAAACAGATATCACTGCCGGCCCCAAAGGCATTACCGCCTTTATTGTCGAGCGCGACTACCCCGGATTTTCCCGCCATCAAAAACTGGATAAATTAGGCATGCGCGGCTCAAACACTTGCGAGCTAGTGTTTGAAAACTGTGAAGTTTCGGCTGCAAACATTCTTGGCGAAGAAGGCGGCGGTGTTAACGTGTTAATGAGTGGCTTGGATTATGAACGTACTGTGCTGTCCGGTGGCCCCGTTGGCATTATGCAAGCCTGTATGGATGTGGTGATTCCTTATCTCCATGAGCGCCAACAATTTGGTCAAAGCATCGGTGAGTTTCAATTGATGCAAGGCAAAGTTGCCGATATGTATACCGACCTTAATGCCTCGCGGGCATATTTGTATGCCGTAGCAGCCGCTTGTGACCGCAATGAAAACTCGCGCAAAGATGCCGCAGGGGTGATCTTATTTACCGCTGAAAGAGCTACCCAAATGGCTTTGCAAGCAATTCAAACGCTGGGCGGCAATGGTTACGTCAACGAATACCCCACTGGTCGTCTACTGCGCGATGCCAAGCTCTATGAGATTGGTGCCGGCACTTCAGAAATTCGCCGCATGTTAATTGGCCGAGAATTATTTAAAGAAACCCGTTAAGCCATTTTTAATAACAAAGCGCTAATAATTAATAACCGCCCAACTGAGACCCATCAAAAGTGATCAGGCTATGACTATTAACACCCGTATTAACAACAACGTTAACACCCGCACAGCTGAGTTTTCAGACAACAATAAGACGATGCAATTATTGGTCGATGATTTGGCCGAAAAACTTGCCGCCATCAAACAAGGTGGCGGTGAAAAATACCAACAGCGCCATAAAGATCGCGGTAAGTTGTTAGCGAGAGAACGGGTCAATGCCTTGATTGATGCTGGCTCACCGTTTTTAGAACTCTCGCAGTTGGCGGCGTATCAAGTCTACGACGATGAAGTTAATGCCGCAGGTGTAATTGCCGGTATTGCTAGGGTTAGCGGCCTAGAATGTATGATTGTCGCTAACGATGCCACTGTCAAAGGCGGCTCCTATTATCCGCTGACGGTGAAAAAACATTTGCGCGCGCAAACTATCGCCGAGCAAAATCACCTTCCTTGTATTTATCTGGTCGATTCTGGCGGTGCTAACCTGCCCCGCCAAGATGAAGTGTTTCCCGATCGTGATCATTTTGGTCATATCTTTTTTAACCAAGCAAATATGTCGGCAAAAAACATTCCACAGATAGCGGTGGTGATGGGTTCCTGTACCGCCGGTGGTGCCTATGTCCCCGCCATGGCCGATGAATCGATTATTGTAAAAGAACAAGGCACGATATTTCTGGCCGGTCCTCCTTTAGTCAAAGCAGCCACCGGAGAAGTGGTTTCAGCAGAAGATTTAGGCGGCGCAGATTTACACTGTAAAACCTCGGGTGTGACAGACCACTATGCACAAAATGATCACCATGCGTTGCAATTGGCCCGGCAATCTATTGCTAATTTAAATCGTAAAAAACCTAATCAACTCGACTGCAAATCACCGCAAGAACCTCTCTATGACAGCAAAGAAATTTACGGCATTATCCCCAAAGATTCGCGCCAGCCTTATGATGTTAGAGATATTATCGCTCGCATCGTAGATGCCTCTGCCTTCAATGAATTTAAAGCGTTATACGGCACTACACTGGTCTGCGGTTTTGCCCATCTCTATGGCCATCCAGTGGGCATCGTCGCCAACAATGGCATCTTATTTGGCGAGTCAGCGCAAAAAGGCGCGCATTTTATTGAGCTATGCGCTCAACGCAAGATCCCGCTGATTTTCTTGCAGAACATCACCGGCTTTATGGTCGGCGCACAATACGAAGCCGGCGGCATCGCTAAACACGGTGCCAAAATGGTTACCGCTGTAGCCTGTGCCAAAGTGCCTAAGTTAACGGTGTTAATCGGTGGCTCTTTCGGGGCCGGCAACTACGGAATGTGTGGCCGTGCCTATGATCCCAACTTCCTCTTTATGTGGCCCAATGCGCGTATTTCTGTGATGGGTGGCGAGCAAGCAGCGGGCGTATTGGCACAAATAAAAAGTGATCAAAAACACGCCAATGATGAACCATGGACTGACGCTGAAGAAGCCGCCTTCAAAAAACCTATTCTCGATACCTATGAAAAGCAGGGACACCCCTATTATGCTTCGGCGCGGTTATGGGACGATGGTGTCATCGACCCCGCTGAAACACGGATGGTATTGGGTCTATCATTGTCAGCAAGCTTGAACAAACCAATTGAAGAAACGCGTTTCGGCGTATTCCGAATGTAAGCACAAACGAGAAAACAATGGCTAATCACAACCTCGAACAACAAATTGATCAACGCGGCGTCGCCACAATTTGGCTTAATAATCCTGACAAGCACAATGCCTTTGATGACAACACCATTGCAGCACTCAGTCAGTGTTTTAAAGCACTCAATAACAACCCGGCAGTTCGGGTTGTTATTTTAGCCGCTAAGGGTCGCAACTTTTCTGCCGGCGCCGATCTCAACTGGATGAAACGGATGGCAGATTACAGCTATCAGCAAAATTTAGCGGATGCGGAAAAACTAGCTGCAATGCTGCACACGCTTAATAGCTTAAGCAAGCCGACCATTGCCAGAGTACAAGGCGCCGCCTTTGGTGGCGGTGTCGGCTTGGTCAGTTGCTGTGATATTGCCGTCGCCAGTGACGGCGCCAGTTTTTGCCTCAGCGAAGTTAAAATTGGCTTAGTGCCCGCCACTATCAGCCCCTATGTTATCGAGGCCATTGGTCCACGTGCAGCGCGCCGTTATTTCATCACCGCCGAACGTTTTAGCGCCGCAACCGCGTTGCAACTTGGCCTGATCAACGAATGTGTTGCCGAAGTAGAACTCGACAATAGCATCAACGTCATCGTTGACGCCCTCATAAGCAATAGCCCATCTGCCGTTGCCAACGCCAAGCAGCTGATCCGAGATGTGCAATACCGGGCCATCAACGACCAACTGATACAAGAGACCAGCGAACTGATCGCCACATTAAGAAGCTCCGCCGAAGGCAAAGAGGGGCTCAGCGCCTTTTTGGAAAAACGTGCTGCCAACTGGATAGCCGCCGGCGACCAACAGCCCAATGCAGAAGGAGAGTAGGTGTGTTTGATAAAATATTAATTGCTAATCGAGGCGAAATCGCTTGTCGGATTATTAAGACGGCACAGCGCATGGGCGTTCGCACCGTTGCAGTTTATTCCGACGCCGACGCCGACGCCATGCACGTGACGATGGCGGACGAAGCGGTTAATATCGGCGCAGCACCTTCCCGTGAATCGTATCTGTTAATGGACAGGGTTATTGCCGCTGCAAAAAAAACCGGCGCGCAAGGAATTCACCCTGGCTACGGTTTTCTCAGTGAAAACGCCGCTTTCTGTCAGCTCTGCGCCGATAATGGCATCACTTTTATCGGCCCGCCCGTTGGCGCGATAGCAGCAATGGGGTCAAAGTCAGCCGCTAAAACAATTATGGAAAAAGCTGGCGTACCGCTGGTACCCGGCTATCACGGCGACAATCAAGACCCTGCTTTCCTCAAGCAAACCGCCAACGATATGGGTTACCCGGTGCTGCTCAAAGCCGCCGCCGGTGGTGGCGGCAAAGGCATGCGTCAGGTGTGGACGGAGGATGAATTTGATCAAGCACTGGCTAGCGCTAAACGCGAATCAATGAGCTCATTTAACGATGAGATCATGCTGGTGGAAAAATATCTGACTCAACCCCGCCATGTTGAAATCCAAGTTTTTTGCGACCAACATGATAACGCCGTGTATTTAGCCGAGCGCGATTGTTCGGTGCAACGTCGCCATCAAAAAATTATTGAAGAAGCACCTGCCCCCGGTATGACAGCACAACTTCGCCGCGAAATGGGTGAATCGGCTATCAAGTCCGCCAAAGCTATTAATTATCAAGGCGCTGGTACCGTGGAATTTTTATTGGATAGCGACGGCTCTTTTTTCTTTATGGAAATGAATACTCGATTACAGGTAGAGCATCCGGTGACGGAAATGATTACCGGCCAAGATTTAGTTGAATGGCAGCTAAGAGTTGCCGCCGGCGAACCGCTGCCATTGCGGCAGGCGGACATCACTATCAACGGCCATGCAGTTGAAGTACGGATCTATGCCGAAGACCCTGCCAATAATTTCTTACCCTCCACCGGTACTTTAACGTTTTTGCAGACTCCCTATGAAGATCAACATACCCGCGTCGATACCGGTGTCCGCCAGGGAGATACCGTCAGCGTTTATTACGATCCGATGATTGCTAAACTCATTGTCTGGGATGAAGACCGCAACAAGGCACTTAAACGGATGGCAAAAGCTTTAAGCGAATATCGCATTAATGGTGTAACCACAAATATTGATTTTTTATACAACTTAGCCAGTTGCAAACCATTTTTGGAAGCCGATCTCGACACCGGTTTTATTGAGAAACACCACGCTGCAATTTTTCATGATAGCGATCAAGATATTGTCCGCGACGCCACACTTGCGGCACTTTTTTTGGTGTTGCAACAGCAGCAACTTGCTGTCGCCAACAGTAACAACAACGACCCTTATTCACCCTGGAATATGAGCAATGGCTGGCGTTTAAATGAAGCTAACCTGCATCAGTTTGACATTGAGTGTCATCAACAAAGCATCGCTATTGAAGTGGAAAGCCTAGCCGCTAACAACCGGCACTATCTTATTCGTTTTGATGGCCATGAAATAGCAGCGCAAGGTCAACTAGACGGCAATACACTGAGCAGCGACATCAATGGTTATCGCTCGCAGGCATCGGTCGCCGAACATGACAAAATTTACAGTGTCTACAGCCAGCAGTCGGCCTTTCAATTCTGCAAACTTGAAGCCGACTTAGGTGACGCCGACTTAGCTCCTAGCGACGGCGGCCTCAACGCGCCTATGAACGGCACCATTGTCGAACTATTAGTGACACAGGGCGCCAGCGTAGCGCAAGGCGATGCCTTAATGGTGATGGAAGCGATGAAAATGGAGCATACAATTCGCGCGCCCGCCGCCGGTATTGTGAAAGAGTTTTATTTTCAGCGCGGTAACCTAGTCGATGGCGGTGCCGAACTGCTGGCATTTGAGATTAGCGAATAATGAGCAGCCGAATATGAACAATTACCCCGCTAAAGTACGTATTGTAGAAGTTGGCCCCAGAGACGGCCTGCAGAATGAAAAACAAGCGATCGACACCGCGGTAAAAATAGAATTGATTGAGCGGTTGGCTACCGCGG
This sequence comes from Oceanicoccus sp., assembly GCA_051277205.1. GTDB lineage: Bacteria > Pseudomonadota > Gammaproteobacteria > Pseudomonadales > Dasaniaceae > Oceanicoccus. Next base: position 5,549 of record JBNMPW010000044.1, read on the forward strand.
GCGTCGGCTATATCGAGGCCGGTAGTTTTGTTAACCCGCAGTGGGTGCCACAAATGGCCGGCAGTGAAGTGGTATTTGCAGACTTACATCGCCAACAGGGCGTTTGTTACGCCGCTCTCACACCCAATCTGAAAGGCTATAAGCGAGCGCAATCAGTTGCTGTATCAGAAGTGGCGATTTTTTCTGCCGCCTCAGAAGGCTTTAGTCAAAAAAATATTAATTGCTCGATTGCTGATAGCATTGAGCGCTTTGTACCGGTATTAGAGGCCGCCAAAGCTGATCAACTGCCGGTAAGAGGCTATGTCTCTTGTGCTGCAGGCTGTCCCTATGAGGGCGCTATTGCTGCTGAGAAAGTGCGCGATGTTGCTTTACAGTTATTAGACATGGGCTGTTACGAAGTTTCCCTTGGTGACACCATCGGTACCGGCACCACCGGCAGTATCGAGAAGATGCTAACCACCGTAATGGAGCAAATACCTGCCGAACAACTGGCCGTGCATTTTCACGATACCTATGGCCAGGCGCTGGCGAATATCCATGTCGCCTTACAACATGGCATAGCTGTAATTGACACTTCGGTGGCGGGTTTGGGTGGCTGCCCTTATGCCAAAGGTGCATCAGGCAATGTGGCAACAGAAGACGTGGTATATATGCTCAATGGCATGGGGGTTGAGCACGGTATTGATTTAACAGCCCTCATTGCTACCGGTAATTATATTTGCCAGCAACTTGGCCGCGTCAACAATTCAAAGGTGGCGCAGGCATTATCACAACAATATTAGTCGACTCGTTGTTTAGCCTGAAAACAAGGTCAATACCGCAATCACAGCCACCCAGCAGATAACACTGCGTGACAGTAACGATTGCAAGGCTAGCAGTTGCTGCTTGGCAAATTTAATAAAATGCTCTTCATCGACAAGCTCAGCCGTATAATCTTCATTGCCGGTTATCGCCGCCACTGCACAATCATCAAGCAACTCGGCCACTGGGGGGTTGTCCATTAAGGTTTTTCCGCCTTGATTAAAACTGCTGACAAAGTTTCCAGTTAAGGCAAAAGAAAACACCATCAAACGAACTGGCAGCCAATCTAAGTAATGCACAAAGCGCAAAGCGAGCTGTCTCTCTTCGGCAGTTAATTGCTCACTGCGGCCACAGATATAACTTAGCCGGTATGCCAACGCGCCGACCGGGCCCAACACGAGAAACCAAAAAACCACCGCAAACCAACGCTCAAACCCTTCATACAAAATGGCGGCTCGCGCATGCTTATGCAATGACTGGTAGTCGACAATATTTTCACTTTGCTCAAAATCGCCGATAGCGTAGGCTTTTTCGTAGGCGCTTTCATAATTGCCATGATCCCAAGCATTGATATAACTTTGCAGCGCCTGATTAAAATCGCCACGGCCAAGGCTATACAACAGCACCACCACACACACCAACAGCGATAACAAACCAAACACCCACGAAGAGATAAGTGTTAACAGCAGCAACACCAGTAATAAGGGTAAGCCGACGATCAACAATAGCCGCAACTCGCCAGCCGGCACACGCTTACTAAGTGTTTGCATAAACTGCTGCAACCATTCATCGCGCTGCACAGGTGCGCCTGAGCCCCAAAGTTGTAGCAAGCCAAGTACAATCAATAAACTTAAAAATTCCATAATCTCAATATTCTATTAACTGATGGGTTAAAGGTGGTCCATGTGAGAAGCGCTTTACTGTTCACCGGTAACTATTCTATGTGATTAAGATAATAATCCCAGTCAAAAGCCGCACCCGGGTCAGTTTTTCGCCCCGGCGCAATATCACTGTGGCCGCAGATACGTTGTGGGTTAATAGCGGGATAAGCGCAAATGATCTGCTGTGTTAGCTTAAATAATGACTGATACTGGCGTTCAGTATAAGGGCAATCATCAGTCCCTTCCATCTCAATACCAATACTGTAGTCATTACAATTGGGCTTGCCCTCAAAAGCAGACTCCCCCGCATGCCAGGCACGAAAATTGAGCGGCACAAATTGGCTAACCACGCCCTGACGATCAATCAATAAATGCGAAGAAACCTGCAGGCCACGCAAATCATCAAAATCCATATGGCTGTCGCAATCGAGGCAGTTAGTAAATAGCTGTTCTATGCAAGCGCTACCAAAAACCCCTGCGGGCAAACTAATATTGTGGATAACCAATAGGTCAATAACACAATTTTCAGGACGAAAATTGAAATTGGGTGACACCAACTGGCGCGTATCTGGCAACCAGTGTTCGCTTAACATTCGGGGGCTTGTGCTGGTCAAAGGTGGGACTCGCTAAGCTGCTTTCGCCTAGCATAACTGAACCATGCCCAAGGGACAAATTAGTCCGTTACAAAACAGGCAGTTACAAATTAGTTCTGACAAATGCCCATGGGTATAACATGGAGCCCGTCCAGACTATTCGCCAGCTGTTTTCATCTCGCGAAGATTACCGATCACTGACTCCAGCGCGCGGTCAAATAATAGGCCTTCGTCTAAGGTGGTAATTTGGCGCTGTTTTATCGCCAGCGCCAGCGAGACTCGTGAGTATTCGGCCACTTTCATACCGGTGCGATTGACGAAAATATATTTACCGGCACTCTTAATAACAGCGGCTAAGCGGCAGCGAAATTTCTTCTCTCCTTGCTGATGTAACTCAACCCAATGGCCCATGCTCATCGCATCGACTTTAGCCAAATAAGGATCATCGGCTGCCAATTCTTCCTCTACTGGCTTATCTTCGGGATCACCTAAGTTAAGCTTTTCAACTACTTGCAGTGTTTGTATGCCTGCAACCGTGCGGATGCCAGTTGCCGCTGCCTGCGGTGGGTCATCAAGGGTTGCACGGCCATCAATATTAACGCTAAGCACATCGGCAGCAGCGAGCTGCTGATCTAACTCCGCATCCAGTTGTTCGATGTTAATATCATCATCACCACGCTCTTCTAACAACTGATCCAAAGTCTTACCAATCGCTTGCGTTTGAAGAACTCGGGCTTGCTGTTGCTCAATCTGGCGGTGCTTGGCCAACTCAACTGCAGACTCAGCTGCGACCAAGGTCGAAGGGTTTAATTGCTGTAGATGAATGACCTCTAAATCATTAAATAATTTATTACTTTCAAAGGGGTCGAAACCAATTTGACTTAAGCCTGCCCGCAACTTTTTCAGCAGACTAGGCAATAATGTTAACAGTCGCTGGCGGGCGGGCTGGGTTTCCATTGGCTGCACGCTCCACAGCAAATCATCCACCAATTGCAGCGAGCTTTTCCAACCGTCACTGTCTTCGCCATCTTTTAAACAAATAAGAAATAAAACATTGCTCCACGCCTGCTCCAACATGGCAATAACCGCAGCAGGTAACGCTTTGCCAAGCACACGGGCATTAAGCGCTTGCTGCACCGTGCTACGAGCCAGCTCCGACTTGGCCTTACCGTCTTCGGCATTGATGGTGCGCTGCTGGACGAGGTCGATACGACGCTGATCCATTACTTGGAAGACCATGAAATCGGCTAATACATTTTGGAACAAGCCTGTATCGCCATCAAATTGCTCAATGATGTGATTAACTAACTCAGTCACTTTATTGTACAACGGGTCGCGATCAATCGCCTCGGGAGCTATCCAGCCCAGACTGGCACTGGCGATTTCATTGAGTAATTTTCTAGCCGGATGCCCCGTTTTACTAAAAAAGGATTTATCCACCATGGCGACTTTAATAATGGGGATTTGTAAGCGTGATATTAACGCTTTCATCGGTGCCGCTAAATTACGGTCATCTAGAATGAACTGAAACAACATGGCCACTAGGTTTATGGCGTCATCATCAACTTGACCGATACTTACCGGCTGTTTAGGCATCTTTTCTGCCAGCAAATCACTTAAGGAGGCCTGTACATTAAACTGCTGAGGCACAGCACCTTGCACCGCGGCTATTTGCTGTTGTTGCATTTGCGGCATCAATGACCGCTGTAGAGACTGCAATAGCTGCAGTAATTGACCGCGCGGTACTTGCGGCGCCTGCCCCGGTGCCGATAGCCCAGCACCGACAAAAGAACCCGCCTGCGCCGTGTTGTGTAATAATCCCTGTAAATCAGCAAACACATCACTTCTTTGCTGGGGAGATAAAACGTTAGCTCGGAACGGCTGACCGGCACTGCTGGCGACTACCCCGCCGTGCTTCAGGACTTGATTACAAATCTGATACACCGACTCTAGGTTATTTACCACATAGCGGTCGAATAATTTAAAAAGCACTAATTTGGCCTTGATATCCAAATCGAGGTCTTTACAAACATCGGTAAATGCGCGACAAATCACCACTGGGCCAAAGGGATTGCTGTTGTCGCTCAATTCGCAGTTGCTGACCAGGGTATTTAAGCCAGCGGTCAATTCGGCCAGCGCATCGGCACACTTGCCTTGCGCCTTAGCGACCATGTTATCGGCCGCCAATAGCTCTTCTAACTCATCCGCCGCCACCAATGACAGGCTATCGACATCAACTTCATCGGCCGCCGTTAACGTGGGTAAATTATCCTTAACCGCCAACAAGCGCTGGAAAGCCTCATCTAACTCACGTCCAAAGCCCATCTCCATGCCGCGACGCTTAATCCGGATCTCGCGCATGGATTCAAAATACATATTCTGCTCGGCATTGGCCACGGCTCGATCAGCCAACTCAAATAGCGCATCATCAATATTATCGAATAGGGCCTGTAACAATGGCTGGAAAGCTTGTTTGCCACTAACTTTCATATCGGCAAAGGGTGCTGGTAAACGTGCTAACAAGTGATTATCCTCCAACTGTGCCGCCGAGGCCATGCCACTACTGCGGCCTGCCTGAGAACGGCTGCTTATGGGTACCACCTTGGTTATGTTATCGGCCATCGTAAATACCTAAGAAAGCTGCTTTCAACGGACGGAATCATTATCAGCAAACCGTTGAGACTCTTCGCAGAGACCATCAATAGTAAACGTCCACAGGAACATAGCTTAAATAATATATCAGCTGCCAGCATACTGCGCTGCTAACAATCGCAGATCGAGAAGCCGGTCACAGATCAGCACCATTCTTACTGAAACCTTAGTACAATTTAACGATTAACTAACGATTATTAGTACATTCTATGACAACAGAACAAAACTCAGGGCCAGACACAGATAATTCTTCCAAAAAAGCCGGATTAACCATGCTGATACTGGCCTGGGCCGTGCTATTTATCATGTTGGCTATATTTTTTGATGATTTTTTAGGCACACAGCAAAATCCCAACCAAGACCCTAGCAGCCAAGTCGCTGCAGGTAGCATTGAGGTCGTGCTAAAACCCAACAGCCGCCATCACTACGTCGTAAATGGCCAGATTAACGGCCATGCCAGCACCTTTCTATTGGATACCGGCGCTAGCGATGTGGTGATCCCAAAAGCCGTGGCTGACAAAATGGGCTTAACGGCTGGCCGCGCCAAGCGCGCTAGTACCGCCAATGGCACTATCACCGTCTACAGTACCCGCCTTGATCAATTAGACATTGGCAAAATCAAGTTGCGCGATATAGAAGCTAGCATCAACCCATCGATGGATGGGCAATTCATTCTGTTAGGGATGAGTGCACTAAAACAAATAGAATTTAGCCAACAGGGCGATAGCCTTATTCTCAGACAGTAGCATCACTGCTAGAATAAACATCAACTGAGAAACCCCAACAACCAACTGAATACCTCCGATGACCTTGCCCACATACGCCAACCAAGACTTATCCATTAGCGTTGAACGCGCTCTACAAGAAGACGTAGGCTCTGGCGACATTACCGCCCAGTTAATACCTGCCGAGCAAACCGCCAACGCCCGTGTCATTACCCGCGAAGCGGCAACACTCTGCGGCCAAGCTTGGGTCAACGAAGTCTTTAAGCAGATTGACCCGACAGTAGAGATTAACTGGCTGGCCAAGGACGGCGATCAAGTCACTGCTGATCAACGCTTGTTTGAACTCAGCGGCGCTGCCAGAAGCTTATTAACCGGCGAGCGAGCAGCCCTCAACTTTCTGCAACTGCTGTCTGGTACGGCCACCAGCTGCCGCCACTATGCCAATATCGTCGCAAGTACCCACGTCAAATTACTCGATACACGCAAAACCATCCCCGGCCTGCGCAATGCACAAAAGTATGCCGTCACTCAAGGCGGTTGTTACAATCACCGCATCGGTTTATACGACGCATTTCTGATTAAAGAAAACCATATAGCAGCCTGCGGGGGCATCGATAATGCGGTTCGCACCGCTAGGCAACAGGCGCCAGGGAAACCCGTAGAAGTCGAAGTCGAAAGCATCAATGAATTGAAACAGGCACTCTCAGCCGGCGCCGACATCGTGATGTTAGATAACTTTAGCGAACAAGATATGAAACAAGCCGTGCGAATCAACAAAGGCCAAGCCAAATTAGAAGCCAGCGGCGGCATTACCACCGACACATTATTGATGGTGGCAGAAACTGGCGTGGATTATATTTCGATTGGGGCGCTGACTAAGGATTGTCGGGCGGTTGATTTGTCGATGCGGGTTACTTAAACATAATTAGAACGCTTACTTATATGGATGGCGACAACACTAACATATGAAGATAACCCTTATAATGTGCACCCTTGGCCGGTCCGAAGAACCCAAAAAACTGCTATCCAGCTTATGCCAGCAAAGCTATAAGAATTTTCAGCTAATTATTGTCGACCAAAATACCGATGATCGGATTGATAAGCTATGTGAAGACTTTCAACAACAGCTGAACATTAAATTATTAAAAACTAGCCCAGGGCTATCGAAAGCCAGAAACACCGCTATTCCGTTCATCGATGGGGATGTCATCAGTTTTCCTGACGATGACTGCTGGTACCCGTCAAGCCTGCTAAACGATGTCGCGCAATTTTATACTCAGCAGGCGCCTTACAATGGGCTCTGTATTCAGCGCGCCGACAATGAATTAGATAGGCCTAAAAAGGTAAGTAAATTCGAACTGAGCAAATACAATATATGGGGGAAAGTCCCATCGATAACATTGTTCATCTCGAAACAAGCGCTATGTGAAGCAGGAAACTTTGATGAACAACTGGGCATAGGTTCAGGTACTCCTTGGGGTGCTGGAGAAGATACAGATTTGGTCTTGCGCTCTATGAGTTGTGGCCACAAATGGCTCAAAACTAATACCATGCAAGTATTTCACCCACCCAGCACTCATAAAGCCAATAATACCAACAAACTAAGAACCCAAACTTATGCTCGTGGTTTAGGTAGGGTACTAGCGAAACACCAATTACCGCTATGGATGATAATCAGCAGCTTCGGCATGAGCGCGCTGCGAATTACGGCGTCCCTAATATGTTTAAAAAGTGATACGGCGCGCTGGCATCAACAGGCATTGATAGGAAAATGGCAGGGCTGGCAGAGCATGAGAAAACAATAACCCCTCCAAGGAAAACCATTTGCAAACGGATAAATTACTGAGATTTTTTTGGGGCACAGCTGGCATTCAAATTGCTGGCAGAGCACTGACCATAATCTTTGGAATAATAGTTGCCAAAGAGCTAGGTCCTAAAAATTTTGGGCTGTACAGTTTTGTAATGTCCATCATCGCTATAGCATTAATTCCAGCGACGGCTGGTTTACCGAAACTTTTAATAAGAGACGTTGCATCTACACAACACAACGAGCAATGGGGCTTACTTAAAGGGCTTATCATATGGGCTAATGCCTATGCCATCACAATCTCGTTTGTAGTAATAGCCGTGTTATTAGTCGTCATTCAGCAACAATGGATAGACCAGACCACCGGAGGTATTCTTTTTATTGCTCTAGCAATGGTACCGTTAAAAGCACTATTAACAATACAATCATCCACCCTAAGCGGACTGCAATATCCAAGCAGCGCACAAATACCACTGCTCATATTATTTCCATTAACAACATTGGCCATATTATCTATAGTATTGCATTTAAACGAAAGCATCTCGTTGGCAAACGTGATGCAAACTCAAATAGTCGCTGGAGTAATAGCATTATCTGCAAGCGCCGGCTTACAACTAAAAAAAATACCACCAGCCGTTACTAATGTTAAAGCAATATTTACAATAGGAAAATGGCAAAAATCACTAGCACCATTTAGCCTATTAATGATAGTCAGTACCATAAATACGGAGATGACCTCGATATTTCTTGGCAGCCTAGCAAGCAAAGAATCAGTGGGCCATTTTAGAGTCGCAGCACAGGCTGCGGGGTTATTGGCGATTGGGCTTCAGTCAATTAACTTAATAATAAGCCCCCTTATCACACAACTTTTTAAAGATAACAAATCTGTAGAGCTACAAAAGCTGATTACAAACAGCGTTAGACTCAGCTGCTTAGTTACTATACCCCCAGCGCTAATATTTATTATTTTTGGCGAGAACATTATTTCTATTATTTTTGGCGTAGATTATTTACCTTCTGCACTACCTTTATCTATACTCTGCTTAGGCCAGATAGTTAACGTAGTTAGTGGTTCTTCAGGCACCATACTAAACGCTACATTCAATGAGAAAAAATCATTAATAGGCGTGTTTTCTTCAATGATAATTACAGCATCGCTACTACCCTTTCTTATCGAAAGCCATCAAGAAATAGGCGCAGCCATTGCAGTTAGCTGCGGCTTAATATACTTAAATGCTCACCTGACACTGAGCTTATATTTAAAGACAAAACTAGTCTCTTGGATAAGGTAATATCATGTTAATGAAAATCAAGGCAATAATTTTTGAATATATTTATATTATTACAAATAATATAAATCCTTATTCAGAAACAGAGAATCGCCACAAATTAATTTTCATACACATACCAAAAACAGGCGGTAACGCCATCATTCAATCATTATTTGGCCATAAGGCAACAGGACACTTTTTCATTGAAGATTACTATAAGTGCAATAAGTTAAAATACGAGAATTTCTATAAAATAGCGGTAACAAGAAACCCTTATACCAGATTTATAAGTGCATTTTATTACTTAAAAAATGACGGCATCGGAAAAAACGATAGCATGATATGGGCTGAAACCCTGAAAAAATATAGCACACCTGATGAATTTATTAGCGAGCTAAAAGTCGACAGCGCGCTATTTTACAACACCATAAATTATATACACTTTACTCCTCAATATAGATTTCTTGAAAACCATGGATGCAAATTTACAATCGATCATATTGGGCAGCAAGAAAACCTAGAAGATTCATTTTCTAAAATAAAACTTCACCTAAACCTACCAAACAAAACATTAACACGACACAACACGACACAAGCCCATCAGAAAAACCTGTCTGATGAGTCTAAAGAGTTTATCTACAGCATCTACAAGAAAGACTTCATTTCTCTTGGGTACAACAGATGAAAATTAAAAAATCAAAAATCGAGTCATACAGCCCAATAAATCTGATTAAAACTATCCCGACAAGGGCAAAAGTATCACTGGCAAATATAAATTCAAAAAAAGAATATAGAGGCGTAACATCAAACCTATGCCTCGAAAAACTTATTAAGGATTTTGAATTTCATACTGTCTTAGATGTAGGAAGCGGCAAAGGGGATCATGCAAAAATATTTACAAAAAACAACAAAGCAGTGACTACAATTGATCTCGGCACATCAAAATACTATCAAGAAATAAAAGATACAAACATCGCCATTAACCACATCAACACAGACTTCAACAACTATGTAACAGAAATTAAATTCGATTTATGCTGGTGCTCCCACATACTTGAACACCAAAATAATATTGGCTTATTTTTAGAAAAAGTTAAATCCGTAACAAAAAATGGAGGAATAATTGCAATCACGGTCCCACCATTTAAGCATAATTTAGTTGGCGGACATCTATCTATTTGGAATGCAGCAATATTAACTTACAACCTCGTTATGGCGGGAATAGACTGCAAAGACGCAAAACTATTAAAGTATGGCTATAACATCAGCATTATTGCCCGAAACACTCACTTCGAATTACCAGCAGATCTAGATTATGATATTGGCGACTTAGAAAGACTAAAAGACCGATTCCCGTTTGATGCCAAGCAAAATACACCCGGCGACATCATTGAAAAAAACTGGTTTTCACGATGAAGATATTACTCGTCATTGAGAACATAGAACGATATTTATTTTTTAAGCATATTGCAAAAATATTAAGTCCTACACACGACATCGAGATTGCAACCAATAACAAACTAGCGCATTTACTACTAAAAAATAAATATCGAACTTACCTCTTTAACACCCCCAGTTTTTTATTTGAAACCAATAGCTTCGACAGAATTATCATTTGGAACGGTTGTCACATGCTTGGAGAAGCCATCGCTGAAAAATCAGCCATTGAGAAAATCAGGTTTTGGGAATTAAGTAATCTCCCCAGTAAGATACAAAGCAGTAAATATGGCGTGAATGCCAAGAGTGAGATTTTCTCCAAACCATCGCTATTAGACGCATATCCGGAAGTAGACGACAACAAACATAGGGAGTGGCTCAATATTTATTATCAAGAAAAAATGAAGCCGCCAGCGCAAAGTAAAGTATCACCTTGCAAGCTAACATATATTTTCTTTAGTTATCTCCTGAGCCCAACATCTCTTTCAAAAAGCACAGTAGAAAACCTTAAATCTCTTTTTATTAAAATAAAAACATCAAATAAAAAAAATAATCAACAATTATTACCGGAGAATTTTATATTCTTTCCTTGCCAAGTTTCCACCGACACACAAATAACCATAAATTCTAACACTAATAACATTGCAGCAATTGAAACAGCTTTTAATATCGCCACAAAAAAAGCAGTAGACCTGGTTGTAAAAATACATCCTGCGGAAAAATCATTTCAAGAGATAACACGTATCAAGCAATTCTGCCAACAACCGGGAATCACCTTGTGCAATAACAACACAGCTCAACTATTGGGAAAATGCATCGAAGTTATAACTATTAATTCAACTGTAGGGCTCGAAGCTTTGATCTATAACAAGCCCGTTACTACCTTAGGAAAAGCCGTCTATAGTGACTTTGATCAAAGTCGACTCAAAAAATATATCCATCACCACCTGATAAGTGATATAGACTACTTTAACCCTGGGAAAGCTTCCACCAACAGTGTCACCAATGCAATAATGTGATCTTAATCTACCAACTTACTTGGCAAAAACATTGAAATTCGATCCACCACATACTTAGCAACATCAATTTTATCTGCCAGAAGAAGTTCTTTCTGCTGCTGATAAAAAGAGGCATCTGGTGACAGCATTTCATCAATAGCAGAGAACAAAAGTCGCTCATCTATTGCCAAAATATTTTTCACCAATTGATATTTATTTTGCTGCTCATTAGTGTAGCCCCTACCCTCGGTTGCCATATATATAGCCGGCACACCTAACACAGCTGATTCTGAAGCTAAAGTCGCGCTCTCACCAATACACAGCGAGCTGCACGCTAAAACATGATGCAAGTCACTAGGTTTACCGGTATAAATCCATGGCGAGAAGTATTCAGGCAACTCTGCCTCGGTGGATATCAATACATTGCCTTCAGCAGCTAATTTATCCACCACCTTCTTCAGTAGATCACTATTCCAACCACTCACCCCCACATCATGGTTGGCCTGCCAAGAGACTAATCGGATAAGGTAATTTTTTTTGTTGGGATCTAAACCTGCCGCAACGGCTAAACCCCTATCCGGACTGAATATATCTGGGTGCAGATAAGATAGTTCATGATACCCCTGATAGCGAAACGACTTATCTGCTGGTAGTTTAGCTTCATAACAAGCAGGAACATGAATTTCAGTAGCAAAAGGGTAGGTTATAAAATTTTGTGCGCGAGCATTTTCGGTGTCATAAAACACCAACGACGGCACTTTACTGATAGCACTTACATGCGCGATAAACGTGCCGCCAATTGAAGCCATCACATCCGGTTTCAAATCACGAACCAAACGGAAAAGCTTGTAATCCCTTACTAGTAACTCTCCGGCAAGTGATAGCGCACCACGGCCAATTTTGGTTAATACCGTACTTTCAAGCCCATACTCTTTTAACAGCTGCAGTGTTACATCCTTGTCGCGACTGGTGATGACAATTTCCCAACCTTTTTTCTTTAGCCGCGCTATAGGCTCTCTAAAAAAGTGTACATGTGCAGGATGATTTATATCGAACAGTGCTTTCAACGTTTGTCTCTATCGCTACTATCCTTGTACAACAGCATGGTAATTTGCTCGGATATCAAACCGATCATAAAAATTATTACCGACATCACAAACAGCAGAACCACCATATTAGTTAATCGACCGTCTGTCATATACGTATAGAAATAGTAAATACAGGCTGTCAAGAAAGACATCGCCGCAACGGGAAAAAATACCTTTAGCGGCGAATAAAGGGTCGCCACTTTAAAAATAATCAGTAAAAACCGAATGCCATCCTTAAATACCCGTAAGTGGCTTTCGCCGAGCCTGGGTGCGGCAACAATTGGCACATAACTTATTGCATAACCGGATCGAAAGAATGCCATTGTGATCGTGGTGGGATAAGAAAAACCATTGGGTAGTAAATATAAGTAATTTCGAAATTTACGTGCGGTCACCACCCGTAAACCAGAAGTTAAGTCATCTATTTTATGACCTACTATCTTCGATGCAATAAAATTATAAGCGGCATTACCTAACCAGCGCCGATTACTGGCTTGTGACTCACGCTTTCTAGCGCCGACCACCATGTCATAGCCTTCATCGTAGCGCTCTAACAGCCTCAATACATCCGCAGCTGCATGCTGACCATCAGCATCCATAAAAACTAACACTTCATTGCTGGCAGCTCTAGCCCCAGTTTTAATCGCGGCCCCATTACCCAATGAATAACGATGGCTAATCAGTGTTGCACCACTCTCCGTTACCACCAATGCAGTCTCATCGCTAGAGCCATCATTCACTACGATTATTTCGGCGCCAGCGAAGGTTGCTGATAAAATCGGCAGCAATTGCCTTAATCCTTGGGCTTCATTTTTTGCAGGTATCACTATTGATACGTGACTAAACTCCATAACTACCTCTCAAGTAACACTATTGGCTAGACTTATCTGCCAGTATTTTCGTTCTTAGTATTTGATAAAAGCGCACACTATCTTGCTTTAAAAGTGGCTTCGCGGTCTCAATAGCTATTGCCTGATCAATAAATTCAAGCGCTGGATCAATAATACCTGCAGAATGCAGCAATGCCGCCTGATGATAATGAAAAATACTGGCTCGCCGATACTTTACAGCTTGCTCCAATGCATTCATAGCCGCATTGAGATTGCCTTGATCGGTATAAATTTCTGCATCCCAAAAGTACACGTTGGCAATAAACGGTGGCTTTGCCTTTGATACCTGAGCAACTGACTGTAACAATACATGCATTACATCTGCATTCAACATCGAACAGTGTTCACCACGGTAAAGCTTCATCGTATTTTCTGCAACCGACACTAAAATTCCATGATAGCGACTAACTGCAAGCTTGGCCGCGACGGCCCCAATATCAATAGCGCCTTGATAATTACCACGACAAGACTCGTTGACAAGCATCAATTCAAAATGGCCAATTTTAGGCCATTTTTTGCTAAGTATTTGCATTCCGAGGTGAGCTCTTTCAAACTCACCTTTTTTAACTAGCAATCGTATATAGGCTGTTTGTGCACGAATTGACTCTGGATGTTCAACGGCCCAAGCAGAGAACTGTAACTCTGGATCACTCCACAACTTTGCCCTCTGCCCACAAAATAATATCGACAGAGCAATTAATATCACCAACACACTGCGAGGGATGATCTTTTTAAGAGGCAGCTTGCAGTCCCACAGTAACAACACCAACCCCAGATAGA
>JBNMPW010000045.1:0-19389 GCA_051277205.1 Oceanicoccus sp.
TTTCGGTAGGCCTTTATGAGCTGTGTCAGGCTGAAATACTTGCCAATCACTGCCGTTAAAAACCTCCAATAAAACTGCGGGGGCAATTCGTCGGCGATTATCTTCTAAATAAATGCCACGTAAAATATGTGCAGGTATTTCTGCTCTCGCCAATAGTTGTAGCGCGGTTTGCACTTTAGTGTTATCACTTAATATTTGTTGGATCAGCAGGCCGTCGTTGTTGTTGGGGTCATTCAGGGCGATGAGAAGTTGGCTGACAAAAGTCTCAGTGTCGGCAGAGGTTTGTCGGCTCTGCTCAATGATATTACTGGCGGCAGAGCGAAGCGCGGCATAGCGGATGCCACTCCAGTTGGGTTTTTTTAGTTGTTGAGAAAATACTATCGGGATTAGCTTTGGTGGCTGCTTGTTTTGGTGTACATCAAGTTTGTAATACAGTACTTGTTTACCGCTAGCTTGTCGTTTAGACCAAATAGCACGCTGGTGGCCATCGATATCTTCGATATTGAAGCCGTAACCAGATGAGTTGAACATCTCATCGAGTACATCCATATTAGCTTGTGATTTAGGCAACGCTAAAGAGGCTTTAACTTCACTACCGTTAGCATCAAATTGAACTTTAGCTTCTATAGTCCAGACGGTTTGGTAGTCGTCGGGGGCAATAGGCAGGTTTAGGGCTTGGCTTTTATAGGTAACCAGCCCAATGCCCAATAGGATTAAAAATAAGCCCAGCAGATAAACTTGTGCTCTTGGTGACATATTGTTGCCGTGGCCTTATTTTTTATGTAGCTATTTACTTGCTTGGGCGCGGTTTTGATTTGGTCTTGAAAGTATATTTTCTACTGACATCAACAATGGCTTGGTCACGTAAAAAATTGCGGCCTATCAAGACAGGGTAAATATAATTACTGCGATCAGTCAGTGATACTTCGGCTAGCTCCTCTATTACGCCCAGTCTTATACCTATCTCAACAACGGGTCGGCGTTGCGGAGGGCCAATAAGTTCTTTAATTTCTATAAAGCGTGTCACCGGTCTTTCGATAATTTGGGCTGCTTGTTTGGTGGCAGGGATGGTGAACCTTACCCATGATTTTCCGTCTCTATCAAACTCGGTTATCTCCAAGGCATGCAGCGAAGAAAGTCCTGCGCCGGTATCGATGCGGGATTTCATCTTTAACTGCTGATCAAGTATATAGACATATTCTATCCGTCCCACAATCAGCAGATCGTCGATTGTCTTTATAGGTACTGTTTTTGGTGGTTTTGCAATTGCAGTGGCTATTACATGCGACACTTTTGGGCATGCTCGTGGAGTGACAGTAGCCGTTGGCGGCGTTGGGCATTGGCAGGATTTAGTGATAATAGCCGGTCCGACAGACGGCGTTTGCTCTGTAGAGGGAAGTTGTTGGCAAGCTGATATTAACAGCAGGCTAATGAAAAATAGCAGGCGAGTAAAGTGTAGTGGTTGCAAAAACTGTGGCCCCATAGATGTTTTTCTGGCGCTATTATGGCCTATTTTATAGCTTAGATCACTGTCGTTTGAACGCTAGTTAGAAGGGCGATGTTTGAGGCTTGGGCAAAGGTCACTTTCATTTGAGGATTCGGCCGCATATCCACGCTCACTCTATCGACTCGATAGAGTGTATTTATCGGATTTAGGCTTATTCTAGACCAAGCACAACAAATACTTTGCGCTTGCGGTCGCCGGAATAAGGCAGTCGACCATGCATTGCTAAGTTATTGTGAACAACAGCCACATCGCCGTCCTGCCATTCTATATCATAGGATGAGGCTTTAGAAATCGATACAATACGGTCTAAAAACGTTTTGCTGAGTTCGGAGTTGTCACCAAAACATAATGCTATGCTTGGGTTTTCCTTTACTCCGTCCCAGCCTAAATAAGCAGCAATAATTTGATTGAAGAATACTTTGCGACCGTCCCCTAGTGTTTTGATAGCGGCTAAGGCTGCCGTTTGAACAGTGAGCGAGCCGTCATCATTCCACTGCCAAGAATAGTCTAAGCCCCGTAGTTTTTCTTCTGCCTGCTCGGCAGTGTCAACGCTGAGTGTTCCCCGCCAGCTGCGTCCCTGCCCTGATTCAGGGGCGTCTTGATCAGGCATCCGAGTAGTGTACTTCACGCCGTTGGCTTCAAGTTTATTGGTCGCTTCCGGTTCGGCTACCAGCAGGGCTTGATAAATAACATCTGATCGGCAGATGACAGTGGCACCACCCAGATCCGCCGCATTCTCACAGAACAATGAAATTATTTCTGGATAGACTGGGGTTTGTGCCATTTCATTATGTAAATAAATTTCAACTTCTTTTGGCGCTTCATTGGCGGTAAAAACATAGTCGGTATGATTAACACGCACAGCATTTGAAAATGATTCTTTGTAGGTGAAATTGGGGTAGTCAAAGGCTGAAAAAAAGGCATCGAAACTTTGAGCATCGGTAATAGGGAAGCCTTTAAATAAAATGGCACCCGTACAGCTCAGTTCTTTTTTTAGTGACGCTAGGTTATCTGACACCCACGCTTGCGCTTGTGACAGTGTTTGCACTGAACTATCATTGGCAATGACTGTGGGGAAGTGATCATTATTGTACTTAAGATCGGCGGCCATATTGCTTATATAGGACATTCCTGTGACTCCTAGTCGTAGATTGGGTAAAATTTATTGAATGCGGCTTCACAGAAATCACCAGGGTCATTGAAACGACGATTTTTATTTAATGCAGAAATGGAGGCCATTTCTTGTTCAGATAATGTAAAGTTAAAAATATCAATATTTTCCTTCAATCGCTCAAGCTTTGTACTTTTTGAAATAAGTGTGCAGCCTCGCTGTACCCCCCAGCGTAATACTACTTGGGCGGGTGTTTTGCCATGAGTGTCAGCGACTGAGATAACAGCTTCTTGTGAAAGCACTGACTCACCTGCGTCGGCCATATCCAGTTCAAAATAGGACATTGCCCCTAAAGGCGAAAATGCGGTGACGGTCAGATCGTAGCTTTTGGCTAATCGTATAAGCCGTTCTTGCGTTAAGTAGGGGTGGGATTCAATCTGCAGGTCGCTCGGCTTAATAACAGCATACGACATCAGGTCATTTAGCAGCCCGGTATTGTAGTTACACACACCAATAGTTTTTGCCAGCCCTTGCGCTACCAAGTCCTCCATTGCGCGCCACGTTTCGAGCAGTGGCACCGCCGCAGTTTTCATTTCTGGCTGGCTGGCAGCCGGGTCATCTATCCACTCAGGCGGATACCGTGTTTCAAAGGGGACAAACGGCTGTGCAATCGGAAAATGGATTAAGTAGGAGTCAATATAATCAATGCCTAGATCGGACAAGGTTTTTTCTAGCGCAGGTTGCACATGTTCTTGGCGGTGATAAGTGTTCCATAGTTTTGAGGTGATCCACAGATCCTCACGCTTACATATTCCGTCGGTAATGGCTCGAGCAATGCCCTGACCAACTTCTATTTCATTGCCATAGTCGCAGGCGCTGTCTAAATGTCGGTAGCCTACTTTGATGGCGTTATAGACGACGTCGGCGCATTCTACGTTGGGGATTTTCCATAGCCCTAAGCCGATTTGTGGTTTCTTTTGGCCTGACATTTTTAATTCTCGTGTAATATTACAAAGTGGTGTTATCATATATCTTATATAAGACATAAGTTTTGTCAATCACTTATTGATGGATTTAGTAAAGTGGTAATATGTTGAGAGTGGGCATTAGTTTTTGCTTTTTAGCCGGTATTGGACTTAATCGAGTGAGTTTTATTCTATGTTGAGTAAATTTTTCCCTGGGCTGGTTTGGTTGCGCGGCTATAGTCAGGATGTTTTCAAAAGTGATTTTTTTGCGGGTATTGCTATAGCAGTAATGCTAATTCCGCAAGGTATGGGTTATGCCATAGTAGCCGGCTTGCCGCCAGAATACGGTCTCTATGCTTGTATCTTTCCGCCCATAATATATGCCTTGCTGGGAACCTCTAATAAAGTATCAATTGGCCCGGTTGCGCTTGATTCGATATTAATTATTACCGGTTTGAGTGTGTTGGCTGAGCCGGGTTCAGATCACTATTTAGAGTTGGCAATTGTCCTAACCTTGTTAGTGGGTGTTATTCAGTGTTTTTTTGGCTTAATTAAATTTGGTTTTATTGCCAATTTTCTATCACACCCAGTAATTATCGGCTATACCTCGGCAGCGGCGTTAATAATAATGGGTAGCCAGCTAGAAAGCATGGTGGGTGTTGATGTTGTCGGTGGTAATGTTTTTGAATTGCTTTACCAGCTGCTTGTAAAAATCCGCCAGTGGAATTGGCTGACAGTTGCTGTGGGTTTATTTGGTTTGTGGTTTATGATTTATCCAAAGAGGATGTTTCCCAGTATGCCGGTAGCGCTTATCTTGCTGGTTGTCGGCATGATAGTGTCGGGTATTTGGGGTTTGCAGACTTATGGTGTCGATGTGATTTCATCGATACCACAAGGCTTGCCGTCATTGACCGTACCTAATTTATCAATGGATGAAATACTGACGTTATTACCCGTGGCGATCACCGTTGCGCTAATGGGCTATGTTGGCACTATGTCGATCTGTAAATCACAGGAGGCGCCAACCGATAAAATCAGTGCAAAACCTAATCAGGAGCTGCTAGCTGTAGGGGTAGCTAATTTTGTCGGTGCATTTTTTAAAGCATTTCCTGTTTCGGCCAGTTTTTCAAGAAGTGCTGCATTTCGCCAGGCGGGAGCGTTAACGCAAGTCTCGGCAGTCGTGTCGTCATTTTTTATCATGGTGACAGTGCTTTATTTAACGCCGTTTTTTTCCAGCTACCCGCTACCCAAAGTATTGTTGTCAGCCATTATCATTGTCTCGGTTGCGGGGCTATTTAAGTATGGTCAGATGAAAGCTCTGTGTCAGGAAAATCGCCGTGAATTTATGATTTTGCTGGCTACCTTTCTCATTACACTTATTTTCGGTGTGCAGCAAGGCTTGTTACTAGGCGTTACGCTGTCAATTTTTATGGTGGTTTATAACACTGCAAATCCACATATGACAGAACTGGGTTCTATTCAGGATGGACACCTATTTCGAAATATAAATCGTTTCAGTGATGCGGTGGTGCGTGACGATGTGCTGATTTTTCGTTTTGATGCGCCGCTTTATTTTGCCAATAAAGATTATTTTGTCGAGAATCTCTATGCATGGATGAGGGCGCGAGAACAAGGCTTGTTAAGCTTTGTAGTGTTTGATGCAGAAGCCGTGAGCAGTGTGGACAGCACTGCGATATTAATGCTGCACCAAGTTATCGATAATTTAGAGAGTCAGCAGATCAAATTTTGTATCAGTAACCCGATCGGGCCTGTAAGGGACACCATTAAGAGTTCATCGCTGCATGACTATATGTGTGATAAATCGATGTTTTCGACAATTGCAGATGCGATTACCTATATCGATGATGGCGTCAATATACATGCGGCGGGTGCGTTACAGACCAATCGCTAACAGGGTGCCGTCGCTAGGATAGATTCACGGAGTAACTGAGATTACTTGTGTCTAGCAGGCTGGAGCGTAATTCTACCGGCTCCCCTTGTATGTTTAGTGCAAGCCGGTCGACCCGTAATAGTGGGCTACCAACGGCGACGTTCAGCCGTTTAGCATTTTGTTTATTCGCTGTTTCGGCGCATAGTTGTTCTTCTGCGCTGATAACATGAATACCGAATTCTCGCTGGTAGAGCGGATACAAGGATACTGTTAAAGATTCCTGTTTATCGAGAGTAGGAAACAGTGTTTGTGGCACGATGATGGCTTCAGCGGAGCAAGGCGAATCGTCTATAAGTCGAACGCGGCGTAGCTCAAATACCTGCTGGTACTCCGTTAGGTGGAGCATAAGCTGCTCTTGCCGTTTTGCTGGACGTAGATTTATCGACTCTAGCTTGCCTGTTGGCGATAGCCGGGTGCCATCCAGTTTGGTAAGGCGAAAAAAGCTAAAATTAGATGTTTCACTAGTGTGTTCTGTTACGAACGTGCCTTTACCTTGCCGCCGCTCTACCAGCTTGTTGGTTTCGAGTTCAATCAGAGCCTTGCGCACGGTGCCTTGGCTGACCCCAAGTTCGGCGGCTAAGGCGTGTTCACTGGGTAAGCTCTCTGAGGGTTTCCAGTTGCCATCAGAAATACGCTGTAGTAATAGCTCGTAAACTTGTTTATATAAAGGTTGGAAACCTAATGCATTATTCATGTTGCCTAGTTTTGCTTTGTAGGTGGGCTGCTACTTATATTATCTCATCGTCTGTAGGCAGGATAACTGAGTTAGCTTATAACTTATATAGACATCTATCTTACACATGATACTCTTATAAAAGATATAAGACTTAATGTGTTTAGTGACTATGCGCTAACAGGGTTTATGGCGCCGGCATTGTCAGAGAATGGGTCGCTGCTTGTCGTTTAATTTTTTGGTTATCTTTATGCGGGAGCTTGGGTGAGCAATATGAGTACTGAAAACTGTATTTTATCGATCGACCAAGGCACGACCAGTTCTCGGGCTATCGTGTTTGATAAAAATGCCAATGTGGTGGCCACAGCGCAGCAGGAGTTTGATCAGATATATCCCGCAGATGGCTGGGTTGAACACGACCCTGAGGTTATTTTTGATACTGTGCTGGATGTCTGTCGTCGCGCTAAAGCAAGTGCCGAACAGCAGGGTTTCAGTATCATTGGCATCGGTATTACTAATCAAAGAGAAACCACAGTGGTCTGGGACCGGCTGACCGGTAAGGCTATTTATAATGCCATTGTGTGGCAGGACAGAAGAACGGCAGACCTTTGTACGCAGCTAAAAGACAGTGGTTTGGAAGCTGAAATTCAGTCCCGTACCGGTTTATTGTTGGACCCATATTTTTCGGCCACCAAATTAAGTTGGATTCTGGATAACGTGCCAGGGGCGCGACAGAGAGCAGAAAATGGCGAGCTTGCTTTCGGTACTATCGACAGCTTTTTAATCTGGAGGCTTACCGCGGGCAACGTGCATGCTACCGATGCGACCAATGCCAGTCGCACTAATCTGTACAATATTCACAGCGGTAAATGGGATCCAGAGTTATTAATGATTTTCAATGCGCCGGCGGCCATGCTGCCAAAGGTATTGGATTGCTCCGCTCATTATGGCGATACCGACGTTGCTTTATTGGGGCAGTCGCTGCCCATCTGCGGTGTTGCGGGAGATCAACAGGCGGCCACTATTGGTCAGTGTTGTTTTGAGCCCGGATCAATAAAAAGCACCTATGGCACTGGCTGTTTTGTGCTTATTAATTCGGGCGAGAAAGCGCTGACGTCGAATAATCGTTTGCTAACAACCATTGCTTATCAGTTTGATGGTAAGCCCACTTACGCAATAGAGGGTTCAATTTTTGTTGCCGGTGCGGCCGTCCAATGGTTGCGCGATGGTTTGGGGATAATCGACAATGCTGGTGAAACTGAGGCTATGGCCAGTGGTTTAGACGGTAATAAAGGTGTGTACGTTGTACCGGCCTTTACGGGGTTGGGGGCGCCGTACTGGCGGCCCGATGTAAGAGGCGCTATCTATGGTTTGACGCGTGCCACCGGGCCTGCAGAAATCGTACGTGCCACATTAGAGTCGGTCTGTTACTTAACCGCTGATCTATTTGAGGCAATGGCGCAGGACGGCATTAAGCCGCAATCGCTTAAGGTTGACGGCGGCATGGTGGCCAATGATTGGTTGCTGCAGTTTCTGGCAGACACCTTAGATATGGAGGTTTGTCGTCCAGCGGTGATGGAGACAACCGCTTTAGGTGTTGCCTATCTGGCGGGTCGGCAGTTGGGCCTATACGGTAATTTAGAGGAGTTTACGGCGTTGTGGCGCAGCGCTGGACAGTTTCAGTCTCGTATTACACGTCAGCAACGCAATGACTTGGTCGGCGGTTGGCGTGATGCGGTTCGCCGTTCGACATTAATTTGATCGTTGCGATTGGAAAATTACGGCCATTGGCGTGGGCAGGTCTGCCGCAGTGAGAGTGGCTATTAACTAGGGCGTGATAATGAAATTACGAAACAATAACCTCAATAAAATCGGTGAGGGTGTTTACGATGTGCTTATTTTGGGCGGCGGCATCAATGGTGCTGTCGCTGCTGCATCGCTAGCCGCCAAGGGTGTAAAAGTTGGTCTGGTTGATAAGGGCGATTTTGCCGGTTCGACCAGTTCTAACTCCTCCAATTTGGCCTGGGGTGGTATTAAATATTTAGAAAGCTTTGAGTTTTTTCTGGTCAATAAATTGTGCAAAAGCAGAAATCATTTAATGCGTAGTTACCCGTCAACAGTGAAAGAAATTCGATTTTTGACAACGGTTCAAAAAGGTTTTCGCTTTCCCCCGGCGCTGGTATTTATGGGTACTATTTTATATTGGATTATCGGTCGTTTTTTTACTCAGGCGCCATGTTATCTGAGCAAAAAAATGCTCGCGAAACGTGAGGTGGTAATTAATACCGACAATGTAGCCGGGGGTTTTGAATATTCTGATTGTTATCTCTATGACAATGACGCGCGCTTCGTGTTTAATTTTATTCGCTCGGCATTAAACTATGGCTGTATCGCTGTCAATTATGTTGAGTCTTTAGGTTCCTGTCGTGACCAAGGGCTGTGGTTAACTGAAGCCAAAGATACAATGTCAGGGAGGACGTTTAGAATTCGCTCCAAGGTACTGATTAATGCCTGCGGCCCCTATGTCGACCAGCATAATCTATTAACTGCTCAGCAAACGGATCATCGCCATTTATTTTCTAAGGGTGTGCATTTAATTGTAGATCGCGTTAGTGAAAATAAACGGGTGCTAACTTTTTTTGCCAGTGATGGGCGGATGTTTTTTGTTATTCCTATGGGTCCAAAAACCTGTATTGGTACCACTGACACGCAGTTGCAAAGCCCCGAAGCCAGTGCTACCGATGCAGACCGACAGTTTATTTTAGATAATGTGAATGCCTTGTTGAAATTGGATCGCCCTTTTGTCAAAGCCGATATCATCGCTGAGCGATGCGGCGTGCGGCCATTGGCCTTAAAGGGTGAGGACGGTGTGGCAGATTGGGTCAAGCTTTCGCGCAAACATGCAATTGATGTCAATCTCGCAGATCAACACCTGAGTATTTTTGGTGGCAAGCTTACCGACTGCATTAATGTTGGTGATGAAATTGCTGAGATTGTAGCGGATTTAGGAATCTATGTGCCTTACGCCGATCAAATCTGGTATGGCGAGCCCAGCGATATGGTTAGAGACGAGTTTTTGCATCAAGCCAAATTAATGGGTTTGGATGCAATGACGGATGCTTCTTCATCAGAACCGCTGTCGCAGCGATTATGGCGCCGTTATGGTGCCAGTGCGATGGAGTTACTAGAGGCCATCCGTATGGACCCGAATAGCGTCAAGCTGCTGATTGAAAATGCTGAATATCTTCGCTGTGAAGTGGAGCAGGCCGCAGGCAGAGAAATGATTACCAAGCTTGAAGATTTTCTTCGGCGTCGATCAAAGATAGAGTTGGTTATTAGCCGCGAAGATATTATTAATGCGCCTGGCGTAGTGGAGGCTTGCAAGATTTTATTTGGTGATCAGGCCGATGCTAAATTGCAGGAGTATATTGATGCAACTGCTGTGGCCGCCTAATTTTTTTGGTGGTGGCCTTTATTGGCATGCTGGCTGTTAGCGCTGTTTGTTTAAAACGCTGTGCGCAATTGACATTTATCCGGCAAGGATATAATGTTGTCTTATAACTTATATAAGACCTGATGGACGCCTATACGGTATAGGCTATTTTCGCGCTTTGTGCAATATCGGCTAAAGGCGCCAGCCATACATAAACAGGTTATCGAAATTTTTGAGGTTGAGTAGATGGCTAATTTTGATCCAGCGGCTCCTGACTGGAATGAAATACCGCCGCTGGCAGTGTCTGGGGTAGCAACGTTAGTTGCCGTAGATGCTGTTGAGTTGGCAACAACTGCTGGGCCTTTGACTATCTCTCTGCACGATTTTGGCGCCAGACTGCGGTTTGGTGAGTGTGAGTTTGCTGATTATGGGATGTTGCTTGACGAGCCTACGGCAGTCGCATTATCGCTTAGCAGTAACAGTGAGCACACCGTCATTACGGGAGCGGGTTTTAGCTTAAGCTTGCAGCATAAGCCGTTGTCATTTGAGTTGTTTAAGGGTTCCCAAGCTATTCAGCGCTCGCCTTCCGACGGTCATTTTGTGCGTGATTTTCGTCTCCCCCCTGTTGCCCGTGTCGACCAAGGTTGGTTTGTGGGCTTGGAGTTGTCTGCCAGTGAGCCAGTTTATGGCTTGGGAGAGAAATGGGGACGGCTCGATAAGCGGGGCCAGCTAGTGCGCTCTTATAATCATGATGCGCTGGGTGTAAATGCTGAGATTTCCTATAAAAATACGCCCTTTGCTTGGAGTCCAAGCGGCTGGGGTGTGTTTGTACATACGCCAGCACCAGTTACCCATGGCGTAGGCTTTGCCCCTTGGTCGCAACGCTCTTATGGTTTATTTGTAGAAGACAGCTCCGTCGATCTGTTTCTGCTGGCAGCTGACAACGGTGCCGCCATGCTGCAAACCTATACCGAACTAACCGGCCGTGCCCCAGTGCCGCCATTGTGGAGTTTGGGCGTCATCTTATCCAAGGCTTACTATCAGGATGTCGATGAGTTGATGGCCACTGCTCGCGAGGTGCGCGCTCATAACATGCCATGCGATGTAATTACTCTGGACGGACGCGCTTGGCAGGATACAGATACCCGTTTTGCGTTTGAGTGGGACCCAAAGCGCTATCCTGATCCGGCGGCGGTTATTAACGAGCTGAAAGCGCTTAATTTTAAAGTTTGTGTTTGGGAGTATCCATTAGTCTCAGTAGAAAATCCCCTGTTTGAGCAGATGGCTGCAAAAGGTTGGCTGCTTAAAGACCGAAATACCGGGGGCACTTATCGCTACCAGTGGGATATGAGTTGTTTCGGTGAAGTGTTAACGCCGCTACCTGAATCCGGTCTTGTCGACTTTACACACCCAGATGCCTATGCTTTTTGGCGCGATAGCCATAAGCCGTTATTTGATTTGGGTGTAGACATGATCAAGGCTGATTTTGGTGAACAAATCGAAGCGGATATGTTGGCCCATAATGGCGACCATGGTGACATTTTACATAATACCTATACGCTACTTTATAACCGTTGTGTGTATGAAGCTGCTCAGCGTTATTGTCAATCAGGTCCGTTTCTATTTAGCCGTTCTGCGTGGACCGGTTCGCAGCGGTACCCAGCACAATGGGGAGGAGATCCGCAGGCGGATTGGGGTGGTTTGGCAGCCAGCTTGCGTGGAGGTCTAAGTTGGGGCATGTCTGGAGCACCTTATTACGCCACAGATGTCGGTGGCTTTTATGGTGATCAACGCGATGCAGAGTTATATGTGCGTTGGGCGCAGGCCTCGGTTTTTTCAGCGCATATGCGCTTACATGGTATTGGTCAGCGAGAGCCTTGGTCTTATGGCGATGATGCAGCCGTTGCCGTTTCCGCCGCGTTACAGTTACGTTATCAGTTGATCCCATACTTGCATCAAGCTATGGAAATATCGAGTAGCTGCGGGCTGCCGGTGCAGCGGGCGATGGTGTTGGCCTTTCCCGCAGAGCGTGCAGCCTGGGCGTTTGAAGATCAGTTCATGTTTGGTGAGCACATTCTTGTTGCGCCTTGTTTGCAAGCGGGTGGGGCGGTGACGTTATATCTTCCTGCTGGAGGATGGCGGCAATTCCCCAATGCTGATGTTATAGAAGGTGGCCGAACTTTGGTCTTAAATCTGGCGCTTGATGAGATGGCAGTTTTTATCCGTGATGGTGTAAAAATTCCCTTGGGGCCAGTGGTTGAACACACGGAAGAACTAGCGGGCGAAGTTGTTGTGGCAGAGTATTGGCCGGCAAACTAGTGACAAAATCACATGATAGTGATGCACCACTTTAGCGTGGGGAGTAATAATAAATGGCATTAAATGATCTGTTGGTAACTTTTGGCTCCTGTGCTTTTTTTATGGCAGTTGTAGCGTGGATCTCCTACCAAAAAACCAAAGGTGAAGTGAATACCAAGGACGGCTACTTTCTAGCTGGCCGTGGTTTAACCGGCGTTTTTATAGCTGGCTCCATGTTGTTAACCAACTTATCCGCAGAGCAGCTTATCGGCCTTAATGGTTCGGCATTTGGCTACAACATGAGCAGTATGGCGTGGGAGGTCACCGCCGGTGTCAGCACTATTTGCATGGCGCTGATCTTTCTGCCGAGATATTTAAGCGGTGCTTTTACCACGCTACCGGAGTTTTTGAGTAGCCGGTTTGATGACGATGTCAGGCGCCTAACGGTTGTGCTGTTTCTAGTAGGTTATGGCCTGGTAACTATCCCCTCGGTTTTATACTCCGGCTCAATTGCTGTGATGAGGCTGTTTGATGTGCCCGCCTTACTGAATGTCAGCTATAGCCAGGGCTTAATGTTAACGATATTACTGGTCGGTATTGTTGGCGGTTTATATGCTGTTTTTGGTGGCTTAAAGGCGGTTGCAGTTTCTGATACGATTAATGGTTTCGGCTTGTTAGTTATTGGTTTGTTAGTACCGATCTTGGGTTTTTCTGCCTTAGGTGATGGCAGTGTATTGGCCGGTATTAATACAGTAGCGTCTACTCATACAGAAAAATTAAATGCCATCGGTAGCAATACGGACCCCACCCCTTTTGGCACTATCTTTACCGGCATGATTTTTGCCAATCTTTTTTATTGGTGTACTAACCAGTATGTTATTCAGCGTACGCTGGGTGCAAAAAATTTAGCGGAGGGACAAAAGGGCGTTATTTACTCCGGTTTTTTTAAGGTGCTGGTGCCCTTTATGATGATGATGCCGGGAATTATTGCCTTTCATCTATACGGTGGTGGGCTGCGGTCAATAGATTTGGCTTTTCCACAATTGATCAAAGATGTACTGCCGGTTTATATGTCTGGATTTTTTCTTGCGGTATTGTTGGGTGCGGTATTTAGTTCTTTTAATTCGCTGTTAAATAGCGCGGCAACACTTTTTTGTCTCGATGTTTATGAGCCCATGAAAAAAACCAAGGTCAGTGATGCCGAAATGATTAAAGTGGCAAAGATCGCCAGCGTAGTGATCGCCATATTTTCATTTATAGTGTCACCGTTATTACAATATGCGCCAGAAGGCCTGTGGCAAGTTATCAGAATCTTTACCGGCTTTTATAACATCCCCGTTGTTGCGGTGGTGATCATTGGCTTATTTACTAAGCGGGTACCTGGGCTGGGCGCCAAGGTGGCAATAATTTTCCATGTCATTGCTTATGGTCTTTTGCAGTTTGTATTTGATGACATAATTGATATTCACTTTCTTCATCTATACGCGATTCTTTTCTTTATCGAAATTGCCATCATGCTGGTAATCGGCCGTATCAAACCATTGCCAGAACCTTGGCAGTTTGAACGTAAAAAAACAGTAGATCTTGTGCCTTGGGCCTATGCATTGCCCGTTTCAATTACCTTGTTTTCATGTATTGCCGCGTTGTATGTGTTGTTTTCTCCACTCGGTCTTGTTGATGGATTTTCGCCAATGTTTTGGCCGGCGATAGGGCTGATCGTGGTATTTAATATTGTGGGTTGGTATTACAGTTTGCGGCGCTGGAGTCATCGGTATTCAGACTACGTCCGCGAGCGCATTGCTGAAGCTTAGTAGCGCTTAAGGTTCTTAGCGGCGGCGTCCATATAGTAATAATCGTTATATAAGAGGTGATTGATATTGCTTAAAAGCGTATCTAAACAGGGTATTTAGGTTTTTTAGTCTTATATAAGATATAAGCTGTATTACACTAAATTCTTGTGCTAATCTTTATTCAGAGTTGGACATGCTGTAACTGCTTTGGCAGTTGTTCGACTTCGGGGGTTAGCAATTAATAGCTAAAACGGTGTGCTGCAGTAAATACACCAATAAAACCAATAAAACCAATCGGAGACTTTGGTTATGACGAAGAGTAAAACATTGAGTCGGGCGTTAGCTTTGGCTATACCTGCTGGGATTATGTTTCAACTACCAGCAGTTGCAGAGGGGGTCATGCTTGAAGAGGTAATCGTTACCGCTCAAAAGCGTGAACAAAAATTAAGTGATGTGCCTGTGGCAGTATCAGTTCTTGGTACTGAGGCGATAGATGCCAGTTTTTCGAATAACCTTGAGTCGTTGCAAGCATTAGTACCATCGGTAAGTATCAGGACTGGTAATACCACCAGAAACTCTGCCTTAACTGTACGCGGTATAGGTACGATCTCTTTTAGTGTTGGCGCAGAACCAAGCGTTTCAACTGTGGTAGATAATGTTGTTCTTGGCCGTTCTGGTCAGGCTTTTGGTGATCTCTATGATCTAGAGCGAATAGAAGTTCTGCGTGGCCCACAAGGTACGCTGTTTGGTAAAAACGCATCGGCCGGTGTGGTTAATATGGTGACTAAAAAACCTTCTGCTGAATTTGAAGGCTACGTTGATTTGTCATTTTTTCAAGATGATGAATATAAAGCTAAGGCGCGTGTGTCGGGTCCGTTAACCGATAATATTAACGCCAGTTTAACGTTGATGGATGCCGAATTTGATGGTTATATCGACAATGTATACACCAATGAAAAAGTAAATGGTTATGACAAAAAGGGCGTCCGCGCCATGTTTGATATTACCCTCAGTGACGATACCAGTGCGCTGATCATTTACGAAGATTATAATGCCAATAATGATTGCTGTGTTGATCTTGTTGGTAGAAACACAAATGCATCAAGACCATTAGATCCATCGGTTTTTGTGGCGGGTTCAGGTTTAAATCTTGATCAGCGTAGAGTTGATAACGATTTTGAAACACGTACCAAAGATTCGACTACGGCCTTTTCTATTCAGTTGGTAAAAGATATTGGTGACTACACGTTAACCTCTATTACCGCTAAGCGGACCTGGAAAAATACCGAGTACCGCGAAGGTGATTTTACATCTCAAAATGGTGATATGGCTTTGCCGGTTGATTTCTCGACGGTTGGCTTTCAGTTGCATGATGTTGGCCCGCAAGAGTGGCGTCAGTTTTCTCAAGAAGTGCGTTTAGCGTCACCAGGCGGGGAAACATTCGATTGGCAAATAGGTGGTTTCTACTGGGATATCGACTCATCACGTAACTTTACCCGCGATGCGAGTTGTCAGGTTACCGGTGATAATACCGCCATTGTTGATGCTGCCAACCTGGCTGATCCAACCTTGGGTTTAACCTGCTTACAAAATGATATCGTTTCTGCCACTGCTTATATGAGCACTGAGTTCACCAACTATGCGGTATTTGGTGATGGTAGTTTTGATCTGACAGATGCATTAAGTATTTTGTTTGGTCTGCGTTATACCGACGATGAAGTCAGTTTTAAGCACAATCGTCGTAACAACGATGAGTTTGGTCGTCGAGGTGTTGGCGTTAGACAGGAAACACTGAATACTGATTTTGGCGATTCAGTTTCTGAAGACAATATCTCTGGTAAGCTCGGCTTGCAGTTTAATGTTAATGACCAAAATATGGTGTATGCAACATATTCGACTGGCTATAAAGGGCCTGCGTTTAACGTGTTCTACAATATGAGCGAAAACGATGTTAATCCTATTGACCCAGAAGAGTCTGAATCTATAGAGTTTGGTTATAAGTTTACCGGTGATCAGTTGTTCTTAAGCGCCGCTTATTACAAAACTGAAATTGATGATTTTCAAGCCAACGATTTCGATGTTTCTGATGGTACTACCACTACCGGCTTTACTAACGGTGGTGATGTAGAAACAGAAGGCGTTGAGGTTGATTTCATGTGGCAGGTTTTAGAGAGCTTAAAACTGTCGGGTGGTGTCGCGGTATCGGATGCTGAGACTACGGTTGGTGATGCACTGCCGTTTGCACCCGACTTAAAGTATTCAATCTCTTCTGCTTACTCTATTCCATTAAACGATGGTGCTGAGTGGGTGATTAATGCCTCTTATGTTTATACTGATGAGCAGTTGTCAGGCAATATTGGTCAAGATGAAGATTCTAATCCGGAAGTATTGCTGCCTGATTATGAGATCATCAATGCCAGCATTACTTACCGCGCACCAGAAGATAAGTACTCAGTCGCATTGGTCGGTAAAAACTTAACGGATGAATCTTATGCTACGACTTACAGTGGTGATGGTTTTAGATATCAAATTCCGCGCGATGCAGAAAGATACTTTGGTGTTAACTTCAGGTTCAACTTTTAAATCTAGTTTCAGGTCTTAAACTTTAAGGGCGGATAATCCGCCCTTTTTTTTCAATTTTTTTTAGTGTTGCAGTCTTTACTTAAGGTCAACTGCATAAACAAACTTTTCAGTACTGCAATAAGCTCGGCTCCATTCAACCGCTCGACCATCAATGTTGATGCTGGCACGCGCTACCATCAATACCGGCGAGCCTATCGGCAAGCCTAATTTTTTTGCGTACTCGTTAGGTACGATGGTGGCTCGGAGTTCATCGCGTACTGAGATTATGCTAATGCCATACTTTTCTTGATATAGCGTATAAAGGGAGTTGGGTATATCAGCTTCTTTATCGATATTTGGAAATATCGATAGCGGTTGAATGATCATTTCCAGAATCGCAGGCTCGCCTTGCAAGCTGCGCAATCGTACCATTTCAACAACTTGAGATTTACCGTTCAGTTGCAGCTGCGCTTTTTCCTCTTTGGTGGCCGCGCGGCGTGACGTTGAGAGTACTTTCGTCTCAGGTATCAAGTTCTCTCCGTTGGGCTCACGCAGTCTAAAAAAGCGAAATAGCGAGCTCTCTTGGGTATGCTCAGCAACATAGGAGCCTTTACCCTGATGTCTTTCCAGTAATTGTTCGGCCACCATCTGGTTTAAGGCCTTGCGCACAGTGCCTTGGCTTACGCCAAGTTCTTCTGCCAATGCCATCTCGCTGGGGAGTGGCTCAGAGGGTTTCCAGTATCCATCTACCAATCGGGTCGTTAGTAACTCGTAGACCTGTTTATAAAGTGGTTGGAAGCCTGTGCTTAAAGACATGGAGTTACCTTGTATTAATGGCCGTATTTAATCGGGCTGCTGCCCGGTAGCGTTCCGCTACCGATGGTCATTATCCTATTACACTTGACTGCGGTCAAAGTTTAGCAAGGGGGATCACTGTTTATTTTGTCAATAACGGTTGCCATTCAGCGCCGAGGCAGTTTTGGGTGCTGTGATGACGACTATATGAGTCAGTGTGGGACAGGTTTATCGCTATCAAGTCTATAGATAAGCCCCTGATGTCCTGCTTACGTAATTCGATGGGTTGTTTGCACAGGCCAAAAATTAACCAATTGCTTATAAAGACGTTTATTACTCCCAGTCATATTACTGTCATAAAAACTTCACTTCTCTGTTTCCTAACTGAAATATTTAACAGTTCTAATAGCTCTCAATAAATGTGTCTGCTGTTTTATGTCTCTTATCTATAAGCATAGTGAAAACAGCAGATTCAGGCAGCGTATTAATGTGAAATAGGGGTTTTAATGAAGCGGTTAATTCTAAGTTATTTGTCGGTTGTAGTATTGGGGTTCAGTGCATTATCAGTGCATGCGGAAGACGAGTTAATTATTCAAATTAATAGTAAAGAAATTGATTTGTCTGCCTTAACTGCAAAAGTTGATGGCGGAGAAGAAAAATCAATTAGCACTATTGGAGTCGTTAGTTTTGATTTGAATGCTGGTGCGCATAGTGTGCAAATATTCAACGACGGAGATCTTGTACACAGCTTTAGGTTTGATAGTGCTGGTGGCCAATTAACCGATATCAATATTGGCTTGAGCAATGGCAAGCCAAAAGTTGCAATTGAGTCCTATTTTAAAAGTGAAACCGGTATTACAAAATCTAAGGCGCCCAAAGGGGCTTTAACAGGTGTTGTGAAGTCGTCAGGCTTACCTATTACAGGTGCTGTGATTGAAGCACTAGGCACTGACTATATCGCTACAACTAATACTGATGGTGAGTACAGCCTAAATCTACCGCGTGGTATTTATAATATTAAAATATCACACCCTGATTTTGGTAATCAAAGGGTTGATGACTATCGCGTTGTAAGTAATGTTACCAAAGGTTCAGACTTTTCGATAAACGCCATCAGTGGAGAGCCAAGGTATATCGAGGAAGTAGTCGTACTTGCTAAAGTCAGTGTATCAACATTTGAAGATAGCGAGCGATATAACTCAAATGTTGTAGATACCATGGGAATTGAGCAACTAGCTCGGTTTGGCGATAGCGACGTGGCAGCGTCTGTTATTCGTGTTCCCGGTGTGACGGTTCAAGATAACCGCTTTGTGTTCATCCGTGGTTTGGGTGGTCGCTATATTACAACTAGCTTAAACGGTTCTACCTTACCGAGCACTAACCCATCAAAGCGTACTGTGCCACTCGATTTATTCCCAAGTAATATTGTTGAGCAGTTATCGGTTCGTAAAACGTTTATAGCGTCTATGCCGGGTGAAAGCACCGGCGGTAACCTCGTCATTAATACACGGTCTTTATCGGAGGAAGGTTCAGGAAAGTTGTCATTCACAATGGGCTTTATTGATGGTCTAACCTTTGATGATGCTTATGTCGATCCGCAAAGCGGCAATTATGATGCACTTGGCTGGGATGATGGCGAGCGAAAATTGTCGGGTATCGTGTCAGGTATTGCCGAAGCGCTTGAATATACTGATTTTTTAACGCCGGGTGTAAAAAATGAACTCGGCCGCGTTGCTGGACTGGAATTAGCTGATGATTGGGATTTAGATAAAGAGACGGCTAACCCTGATGTTTCGCTAGCCCTAAATTATGGCGATCTTTATTATTTTGAATCAATCGATGCTGAACTAAGTTTCTTTGGTGCTGCCAACTATAAAAACGAATGGAAAAAGAAAAGCAATGGAGTCAGAAGAACTTATGGTGGCCTCAATGCTTCCGATCTTGAGGACGACTTTGAATTTGAAGAGTACTCCAATGACATTGACGCGAGTGGCTTGCTATCACTGGGTTTAAATATCGGTGAAAGTACTTACCAATCCAATACTATCGTCTCTCGTGTTACCGAAGAAAGTGTGCGCTTGACGGAGGGCTATGATGGAGACTCCTTGCAGCAATCAATACGCTGGTCTATCGAATGGCAAGAGCGTGAGTTTTTATCTCAGCAGTTTAGAGGTCAGCACGTCTTCGGTGAAGATGAGCAAATTAGTAATGAGTGGCAAATAAGCGCTAGCCGTGCAAATCGTGAGGCACCAGATCGTCGCGAAGTCCGTTTTGATTTAGAGGGCACCGATAATATTTACAATC
>JBNMPW010000046.1:0-19264 GCA_051277205.1 Oceanicoccus sp.
TAACCGGCCTATTTTATTGAGATTAAAACAACCAAGTTTGTTTTAATGTGTGTATATATGAGTCTATTATCGACTTTATTAGCCTTTGCTGGTTATTTTAGGATTATTAACAGAGGATTCGCGAAAATGAAAAGGGTGAAAAATGACGAAATCAACCGTTAAGACAAAACCTGAGGAAATCACTCAGCCAGCGGCGAAAAGCGTAAAGCGCCCGAAGCGTAAGGAAAAGGGTTGGCAGGCCGAGAAGAGTACAATAACGCGCACGGCTATACTGGACGCGACGATTCAATGTCTTCTCGAGCTGGGTTATGCCAGCACCACCACGGCGTTAATTGCAAATTATGCAAATGTATCTCGGGGGGCGATGATGTATCACTTTACTTCCCGCTTGGCTGTTATGAGGGCGGTTGTTGATTATTTACACCTGCTGCGCTTGCGGGAGTATCGTAGCCTGATGACCGATATCGATGATCCCCAGCGCAAGCTGACCCGTCAAGTGATTCAGCGCTCTGTCGAAGCCGCTTGGGAATACGTCAGTCTACCCTCTTTTCTGGCCTATCAGGAGCTGCTAGCGGCGTCACGCACTGATGATGAGTTGCGTCATGTTATTGAGCCGGTAGAGAAGGACTTTGAAAAACAGTTTCTCGATACAGTCAAGGCAGTTTTCCCTCATTGGCAGAACTCGGAGAGACTCGAAGCCGCGCACGATATGGTGCAGTTTTTAGTGAAAGGCATGGCATTGAGCCATATGTCTGTTCGCAAGAAATCGCGAACTAAGCATGTGATCAACAATCTCACCACTACCCTCTACAATATATACGAAGAGGCTAACTTAACCGATTGATCTAGACACCCGTCTTTTGCGCCGTTGTTATTGTCAAAGCAAGGCGTATGTCTTGAATTATTCCTTCCCGCTGTTTTTGTAATCCCTTGAATTTCTGCACCAATACCTCTTAGCTTCTTGTCAGCGTGGCCCTCAAGTGAAGAGCTCATGTTGAGAAGGCATTAGTACTCATTTTAACCCGATCTGAAATGAGTTGCAGAGGAATCCGTTTGGTAATATCATCATAAAACAAACATTCATGCCTGTTTTAAAAGTGCGTTGGCGAGCAGTGCCACTACATACTAACGCCGTTAAACCAAGAGCTCCACTTGCTGGGGCAGGGTCTCTGATGCTTCGCAACGTTAATCACAGGATACAAAATGAAGCTTAATAATAAAGTGGTATTGATAACAGGTGCAGGTGGCGGTATTGGTCAGGCTGCTGTCAGGAAATTTGTCAGCGAAGGCGCCAAAGTTATGCTGGCGGATATTTGCACTGATACCACCCAGTCTTTAGTCGATGAATTAGGCGCTGATAAATGTGCCTGCGTTGCTGTTGATGTTAGCCAAGCTGATCAGGTTGAGAATATGGTTAGCGCCTGCGTTGAGCGCTTTGGCGGTATTGACACCTTTGTGGCCAATGCCGGTGTCGAGGGAGAAATTAGCGATATTATCAATGGTGATGTAGCCAATCTAGATAAGGTGCTGGCCGTAAATGTGCGAGGTGTTTGGTTGGGTCTGCATTACGTGATCCCAGTGATGCGTGATGGCGGTGGTGGCAGCATTATAATTACCTCGTCGGGTGCTGGCGTGAAGGGATCGCCCAATACGGCGCCATACAGTGCGAGTAAACATGCGGTGATCGGGCTAATGCGCTGTGCCGCACTGGAATGTGCGGCCCATAGTATAAGGGTTAATACCGTTAATCCCGGGGCCGTCGAAACACGCATGATGGAATCTATAGAGAATGGTTTCGCCGAGTCCGGAGCCAGTGGTTTTAGATCGTTGGTTGAAGCGGCGACGCCACTGGGTCGTTATGGTCAGCCCGATGAAATAGCCAATATGATGGTGTTTTTGGCCAGTGACGACAGCAGTTATTGCACGGGTAGTGTCTACATGGTGGATGGCGGTAATGCGGCCTGATGTTAGGGTTTGGATTTCAATAAAAACAATAATGAGAATTTCTCTATGACATTTGATTTTGAAAACAAGGTAGTACTGATAACGGGTGCAGGCTCTGGATTGGGATACGCCTGTGCAGTGGCCTTTGCTGATGCCGGTGCCAAATTGGCGATCACAGATATTTCCCAAGATGCTCTGGATAACGCGGTAAACGAATTGCAGAGCAGTGGTGCTGAGGTATTGGGGCTACTCAATGATGCCAGTGATTCTGGCGATGTTAATGTCATGCTCGATACCATTGTCGAGCGCTTTGGCCGGCTCGATATCGCTGTTAACAATGCAGGTACAGCGACCCCATTACAGGAATTTCATGAGGTGGGAGAGGCGGAGTTCGACCGTGTTATTGCGGTTAATCTTAAAGGCGTGTGGCTATGTATGCAGGCGGAAATTCGCCAAATGCTGAAACAGGGGGGTGGGAGCATTGTCAATATGGCCTCTGCTACTAGCCGTAACACCTATCCTAATGCCTCTCCCTATGTCACCAGTAAATTTGCCGTGGCGGGTTTAACTCGCACAGTGGCCGTGGACTATGCCGAGCGCAATATTCGCATTAACGCGATCTGCCCTGGCAATGTTGCTACACCGTTGGTGTTGAGCCTCGTCGAGGATCTGTCAGTACTATCCGCAAAACACGCTATTAAACGTCTAGGTACGCCTGAAGAGGTGGCCAACGGAGTTATGTTTCTAGCATCCGACTTATCTTCTTTTAGCACTGGAAGTCTACTTGAGGTCGACGGTGGTTGGAATGCGATATAAACGCTAATTACAATAACTGAGAGTATTTTTATGTCTAGATTATTAAATAAAATCGCCATTATTACCGGTGCTGCCTCCAACCCAGGCTTGGGTTATGCCACGGCTGTTCGTTTTGCTGAAGAGGGCGCCAAGCTGGTGATTACCGATATCGATACGGTGGGGCTGGCAGCCGCGGAGAAAGATTTGCTGGCTTTGGGTGCCGAGGTGTTGGCTATGGAGCAAAATGTTGTTGATGTGCAACGTTGGCAGGAAGTGATAGCGGCCACGGTAGATCGTTTTGGTGGGCTGGATATTCTTGTTAACAATGCCGGTATCGCATTGCTGAGACCGATCAGTGAGTATTCGGTATCCGATTATGAAATGCAGATGGACGTGAATGTTCGAAGTGTTTTCCTTGGCTGTAAAGAAGCGCTGCCAGCAATGATTGCCTCGGGCGGTGGCTCTATTGTCAATATGTCATCGACTGCCGCGCTGCGTGGTATTCCTGGCGTATCGGTTTACGGAATGGCTAAGGCGGGTGTGCAAATTTTCAGTAAGAGTGTTGCGTTGGAGCACGCGGCCGACGGCATTCGCTGCAACTCACTGCTTCCGGGTTTAATTGATACCAATATCCAGAATGCTTCAAGAGATGATAACCCCGAACAGTTTAAAATACTGGGTGGTAACTTGCCCCTTGGGCGCATGGGGTATCCTGTGGAGGTCGCCAACTGCGTGTTATTTCTCGCCTCTGATGAAGCTAGTTATGTATCGGGTACAGAGCTTGTAGTAGATGGCGCTCTCATCGCAGGATGATACTGAGCTGCAAAATTATATACGTTGGCTTCACACTAATTTGTTTCCTGCTTGAATAGCAGCGCTAACCACAAGGGGCTATATCATGGGTTCGCAAGCTGAGAATTCTCGCTACGCCAAAGGTTTTGATCTTCCTGTTCGGGGCGATACGATTACCGCCGATCGCTATATTTCCAAAGAGTTTATGGACCGTGAAAGCGAGTGCCTATGGCCGCGCGTCTGGCACCTTGGCGGCATGGTTGCCGAGCTTGAGCAGCAAGGCGATTATGTTCGCCATAACCTAGGTAACGAATCCGTCATTATGGTCCGCCAGGCTGATGGCGGCATAAAAGCTTTTTATAATGCCTGCCCTCACCGCGGTAATCGACTGGTACTGGGTGATATTGGCGGCAGCGACCGAATTACCTGTGGCTATCATGGCTGGCAGTTTTCTCCCGATGGTGCGCTGGTAAAGGTACAGGACCCCGATGATTTTCCAGGCGGTAACCCCTGCGGAAAAGTACACCTAACTGAGCTGCGTTGTGAAATCTGGGGCCCCTTTATTTTCTACTGCATGGACGATGATGTAGCCCCCTTGTTGGATTGGTTAGCGCCCTTGCCAGAGCGCCTTAAAAGCTATGGACTCGATAACTGGGTCCGAGTGATGTATTTGTCGGCTGATGCCAATTTTAATTGGAAAATCATTCGCGATAACTTTAACGAGAGTTATCACTTGCCCACCATTCACCCAGAACTATCTACCTTTATTAACGATGGCCTACCGGATACGTTATTTGAGATGTATGAAACGGGCCACAACGCTATGTGGATGAAAGGGCATCAGGCGACGAGCCGCAATCCAGAGAATCATACGGGAGAGGTTCCCGCGCCACTGGATGATGTGGCCCGCGCCTGGGGTCTTGACCCGGCTAATTTCGAAGGCCACACTGGCGACATACGCGAGGCAATAGTCGCTGCCAAGCGGCGCATGGGGCCTGAAATAGGCTATACCAACTACGAGAATATGAGCGATCAACAGCTGGTCGATTATTTTCACTGTACATTATTTCCCAACCTCACCATTACCATGTCGCCGGAACAGTGTCAGATTTTGCGCACAGAGCCTCATCCGACAGACCCGCAAAAATGCGTCTTCCATCACTGGGTATTGGTGCCGCCTGTTGAGGACATGAAAGAGGTCGAGACGCCCATTGGGCTTATGCCTTTGGAGTGGGCCGAAAATCGACACAGTGTTTATGGCGACGGCCAATCTATGGGCTATGTGGCAGATCAGGATCTTAGTATCGGCGTCAGCCAGCAGCAGGGGCTAAATTCACGGGGTTTTAAAGGTTGTCTGTTGAGCCATCAAGAGAAGCGCGTGCAGCGTTTCCATGAGCTGCTCAATGACTATGTGACTAGCGATGTCATCTGTTGAGCTTTATCTACAGGCTGTTACCGACCCACTGCAGCCAAGACATATTTCGCCTTATTACGCGCGGCTGGACCGCGCCGGAAAATTTGGATATCCAGCACCGGCTCGGATCTACTTCTGCGACTCGACCCTGAGACGGGAAAGGTCGTTAAGTATCTGAAGCTGGTAACTTACGATGCGCGAAAAATGGTGGTGGACAACTCTGCTGACCGGATTACCGTTTGGCTGCCGAATAAAAATCAGGGGCAGTTAATTCGAGGCGAGGTGGCCAATTAATACTTTATCTTTAAGGGGGTATAAAAATGTATAAGTTTATCTATGGATCGACACTGGCTGCGATGGGATTATCGGTCTGCCTATCGGCGAATGCTAGCGATCCTGGAGAATTATTGGCAGATCAAAAAATGCTTTACTCGACGCCTGTAAGGGAAAGCATGACCCAGCTCTACTGGGGTGATTTGCACCTGCATTCTACGCTCTCTGCCGATGCTTATATCCTGGAGACCCGGCTGACCAGTGACCAGGCTTTTCAGTTTGCCCGCGGCCAGACAGTGGCAGCCGACAATGGCATGCTGGCTCGATTACGCCGTCCATTAGACTTTTTAGCGGTGACAGATCATGCCGAATATCTGGGTATTTATGCCCAGCTGGCGGTTGATGATCCCCGGTTGAAGGACTGGAAAATGGGCATGGAGTGGCAAGCGCTAATGCAACAGGGTGATACGATGAAATTGGCACTGGCCTTCTCTGAGGCGATCCAGACCAGTGAGCCAGAATACCTGACACCTGACAGCCTGCGTAGCTCTATCTGGTCGCAAGCCGCGGCCGTCGCCGACAAGTACAATGAGCCGGGGCTGTTTACGGCCTTTGTAGGCTACGAATGGACGTCGATGATCACCGGCGACAATCTGCATCGCGTTGTTATCTACAAAGACGGGGCCGATATGGCTTCGCAAATGACCCCTTTTTCTGCTCAGCACAGTAGTGACCCTGAAGATCTGTGGGATGCATTAGCCGATTATGAAAAGCAAACCGGTGGTGAGGTCATCGCCATTGCCCACAACGGCAATGTCAGCAACGGCCGCATGTTCTCGCCAAATCGCGAAAATGGGCTCCCTCTTGATGCTTCCTATGCCCGCAAGCGCGCTCGCTGGGAGCCAGTATACGAAACCACTCAAATCAAGGGTGATGGCGAGGCTCATCCATTTCTTTCACCCAATGACGAGTTTGCCGATTTTGAGACTTGGGATCAGGGCAATATTAATCTCAGCAAAGATAAAGAGCCCGAGATGCTGCAATACGAATATAGCCGCTCTGCGTTGCGTGAGGGCTTACGTCATGACGCCAATTTGGGCGTCAACCCATTCAAGTTCGGGCTGATCGGCAGCACAGATTCCCACACCGGTATGTCGACTACTTATGAGGATAACTTCTTCGGTAAATTTGCTCATGACGAGCCCTCTATTGATCGTACCGAAAAACGTATGGCCGATCAGTTACAAAAAATATGGAAGTTAGTTGCCTCTGGTTTGACGGCGGCATGGTCTGAAGAAAACACCCGCGAGTCTATATTTCAAGCCATTAAGCGCCGAGAGGTTTATGCGACCTCAGGCACCCGCATTCAGTTACGCTTCTTTGGCGGCTGGGAATTTGCCGATGGGGATGTATTGCGGTCTGACTTTGCCAATATCGGCTATCAGAAGGGTGTGCCGATGGGCGGTGACCTAACGCGCGGCCCAGATAGTCAAGCGCCGAACTTTATGGTGGCCGCCTCAAGAGACCCCGACGGCGCGAATCTCGATCGGGTGCAGATTATTAAGGGCTGGCTAGATAGCAGTGGCCAAACCCATGAACAAATATTTAATGTGGCACTGTCCGATGGGCGTAAAGCCAGTGGGGTATCGGGTGAATTTGCGCCGGTGGGCAATACCGTGGACGGGCCAAACGCGACCTATAGCAATAGCATCGGGGCGTCTGAATTAACGGCGGTATGGACTGACCCCAGCTTCGAACCAGAGCAGCGCGCGTTCTACTATGCGCGTGTCATTCAGATTCCCACACCTCGCTGGACAGCCTATGACGAAAAATATTTTGGCGCGGTTATAGACCCTCGTGCACCGAAAACGATACAGGATCGCGCCTACTCCTCGCCAATTTGGTATACACCATGACAATGACATTAATGAATAAAAAGTGGACATTACGTTCACGCCCAGAAACAACGGTTAGCGAACAACATTTTCACTTCGAGACTGAGGCCGTTCGCGACATAGCGGATGGCGAGTTTCTGGTTAAAAACCATTATCTTTCATTTGAGCCTGCCCAGCGTGGATGGCTAAATGATGTGCGCAGTTATGTGCCGCCAGTCGCCATAGGCGAAGTGATGCGCGCTATGGCGGTGGGTGAAATTGTCGCCAGTAAAAACAGTGAATATCAAATTGGAGATCGGGTGCAGGGAGGGTTTGGTTGGCAGAAATATGCAATCAGCGATGGCACGGGTTTATTTCCTGTGTCGAAAATACCCGCCGGCATGCCTATTTCTTACCCGCTGCATATTTATGGCCTTACCGGTCTATCTGCTTATTTCGGATTACTGGATATCGGCAAGCCAAAAGCGGGTGATACCGTCGTGGTTTCTGGAGCTGCTGGCGCCACCGGATCGACGGTCGGTCAACTTGCCAAATTAATGGGCTGCCGCGTCATTGGTATCGCCGGTGGTCAGACCAAGTGTCAGTGGTTAATGGATGAACTGGGCTATGACGCTGTGATTGACTATAAAGCAGAGTCAGTCGATGAACGCCTGAGCGCCTTGTGCAAAAATAGCATCGATGTATTTTTTGATAATGTCGGTGGCGACATTCTCGACGCCGCCTTGGTCAATATAGCCAATCATGCGCGTATTGTTCTGTGCGGCGGTATTGCTAGCGGCTATCAAGGTAAAGCCTTACCGCCGGGCCCCAAAAATTATATGCAACTAGTCATTCGTCGCTCCCATATGGAAGGGTTTATCGTGCTTGATCATGTCGATCGCTATCCACAGGCCATTGAGCAATTACAGCAATGGGTTGAGGAGGAGAAAATTCGTGTTAAAGAGCACATTTTAGAGGGCATTGAGCAGTGCCCTACGGCTTTAGCCGGGCTTTTTTCCGGACAAAATTTCGGCAAGCAATTAGTGAAAATTTAAGCGTTAGCAGTGATTAAACTTAATAAAGCAAGAGAGGAATATAAATGTCAGATAGATTAGAAGGTAAAGTAATTGTTATTCTAGGGGCCTCTGATGAGCGCAGCATGGGCGTGGCAACGGCACGACGATGCCATGCCGAGGGCGCAAAGCTAGTACTGGCGGCTCGCAGGCTAGATAAAATACAGGCCATTGCCGAGAGTATTGGCGCCGTGGCCATGGCTTGCGATATTACCGATGAGCAGCAGTTAGCCGATCTGGCTGATCACGCCATATCCCATTACGGTAAACTCGATGGCGCGATTAATTATGCCGGTATTGAATCCTCATCACCCATTGCCGATATCAGTCGCGAGCAATTGCAGGAAAGCTGTGATGTTCATCTTATCGGTACAACGCTATTTATCAAGCATATGGCCGCCCGTATGACTGACGGTGGGTCTCTGGTCACAACCTCCTCACAAACGGCCTTATTGGCACCTCCGGGTCTCGCAGCCTATGCCGGGACCAAGAGCGGGGCTGATCATATTGTGCGTATCGCGGCAGTAGAGTACGGCGCGCAGAATATCCGCATTAACTCCCTCTCTCCGGGTTTCACTTCCAGTGCGATGACTGCGAATTTCTTGGCAATACCAACGATTGAGCAAGCCTTTATTAATGAGATACCACTGGGCAGATTACCCACCACTGATGATATGGCTAATGCAGCGTTATGGCTGTTATCGGATGAGTCATTTATGACCGGTCGGGTGCTGGATATTTCCGGAGGTCAAACCTTACGCCGTACTCCCACTCCGGCCGAAATGGGCTTTTAAGAGCGACTGACGTTAAGTACTACCCGCCTGTAAAAAATACCAGCTGCTAATCTTAGCGGCTCGGTTTTGACACGGTGTTTACGGCTGCGTAATCAAAATTTGCGCAGTCACTTAGCGCCGCTAATCCTTTAATAAAATCACCGCAGGACATAGTCACTGTTTCGGCCTTTAATACGGCATGATCAGTTGTTCATCTTATTTGATACGGTAGTGGATGAGCTGCAATCGGCACAGTTCAATATCTTGTGCGCTGGTTTGTATAGGCATAAAAAAAGGCGGTTGAAT
This sequence comes from Oceanicoccus sp., assembly GCA_051277205.1. Classification (GTDB taxonomy): domain Bacteria; phylum Pseudomonadota; class Gammaproteobacteria; order Pseudomonadales; family Dasaniaceae; genus Oceanicoccus. The sequence continues at coordinate 9,245 of JBNMPW010000046.1, forward strand.
GAAGCTCAACCGCCTTTGAATGACCTATTTAATTAATATGTTTAGAACTCGTAACCGACACTCACACCGAATTGACGACGTGCAGTCGGTTCAGCCCAGGCGAAAGCACCTGCGTCAAAGCGTCTTTGTATGCGGTTACCATCTTCAAGAACATCGTTTCCATAGGCGCGTAAGGTTAAGGTACCGTTGCCTAAATCTTTGCGATAATTCGCTGAAATATCAAGGGTCTCAAAGCTTTCAATCACAACATTAGGGCCTGTTTCTGAATCATAAGTTGACCAGTCCGCTTGTGTATAGACTTCATCTCTATAAGTAAAGCCTGCGGTGAGAGTAAGTTCTCCACCGGCTAACTCTGAGTAATGCTCTGCCACTAAGCTGGCGGTTAAATCAGGCGCATAAATCAGCTCAGCTTGGTCAGAAATATCGACACCGTTATAGTCAAACTCATCATACTCACCGTCAAGGGTACCGACGGCCGCTCTAAAATTAAGGGCTTCAGTGGGTGCCCACACACCTTCAATCTCAACACCGCTGAAGGAAACTTCACCCGCATTACGAACAAATGAGCAGGTAATACCAGCTGCATCTTCAGCAGCCCCGCCTTTGCCACATGCTGGATCACTAGCCGCTGTGATGACAGTGGTTTGTTTGTCGGAATAATCAGTCATGAAATAGGTGATATTCAACTGTGAGTCTGCCGTTGGGTTGCTACGCAGCCCTAATTCATAACTGGTCACTTCTTCTGAATCGAAAGGTGCCAGTTCGGCATCGGTTGACCCTCGGTTAAAGAAGCCGCCGCTGCGAAAACCGGTTGCAATTGAGGCAAACACCATACCTTTCTCAAAATCTCGTTGCAGAATCAATCGGTAAGAAACGTTGTCATCTTCAAAAGAAGGTGAGCCTGAATTGGTAAGATCAGCCGGATCGGTGCTGTCGGCTAAGCGTGCTGCCTCGCTTACAAATGACCGTGAATCTAGGTCTTTATCTTCTTCAGTATAGCGAGCGCCAGCAGTTAGTGACCAAACGTCATCGAAGTTGTAGGTAATTTCACTAAACGCGGCCAATGTGGTTAGTTCATGCTCTGCCGTAAAGTTTACAACAGGCCCTGAAGTAATAAAGGACTCAGCTTTCATATAATAGAGACCAACAACAAAGTCTATGGCACCGTCTAGGTTTGAAATATACTGAAATTCATGAGACGTTTGTTTAAATTCCTGTGTTCTATCGACAGGGAAAAATATGCCGGGGGTACCCCATGACGCTTCATTGACTTGTTCGTCATAGTCCATGATACCGCCGATATACTTCAGGGTATAATTATCGGCATCCTGGGTTACCTTCAAGGTAATGTTTTCGCCTTCTAGTGTGGCTGTTAAGGGCAGAAGCTGAGGCGATGTTTTCCAGTCGTCAGCCTCTGATGCTTCGTAACCCTCGTTAAAACCGATTGATTCAAGAAAGCCCACTGCCTGAAAAAGATTATCGGGTGCTGTTGTATCGTGGTCGTAATCATCGTAGGTCAATATAGCTGTGATGTCATCGGTGAAATCATATTTAGCCGCCAGGGTAAGCGTCTGCGAATCTCTGTAATCACGTCTCTTTTTAAGTGTTGTATTGTAAACAGGAGACTTAGATTCGATATCCGTAACAACAACCTTGAGGCCGCCTTTTTCACCTAAAGGCATGTTGAACAAGCCTTTTAAGTTAACGAGGTCTTGTTCGCCAACGGTGGCTTCAACTTTGCCGCCGAATTCACCTGTTGGCTCAGTTCTTTCTACACTGATTACGCCGCCAATGGTATTGCGGCCAAATAGGGTACCCTGAGGGCCACGGAGTACTTCAACAGATTGAACATCAAAGAAGTCAAATACACCCCCCGAGTTACTGGCTAAAAATACACCATCAATCGATATGCCTACCGTGGGCTCAATGGATTTTTCAATATCATCGTAGGCAAGACCACGTATGGAGGCACTCAATGATTGTGAGCCGATACCTGCTTCACTAAATACCACATTGGGAACCAGCTTTGCTAAATCAATAGAGGTCGTAATAGAGCCCCTCTCCAATTGTCCAGGGGTTATGGCTGTAACGGCGAGGGGAATATCTTGTACGGTTTCTAAACGTTTTCGAGCGGACACAATCACTTCTTCTAAATAGCTTTCTTGAGAGAACGCCGGTAAAGCAGGAAGTGCAAGTGTGGAAATCAATGACGGTAACAGTAATCTCTTGAAGTTTGTTCTGTAGTTCATTTGGTCGTCCCCCGGAAATATTATAATGTGTGGTGATTAAAACAGTAGGCATCTCTTAAGATGATGTTTCATCACTGATACAGACGTCAAATAAAACAATCAAGATTGCTTTTTTTTGACATGGGTAAATATAGCGCCACAAATCACAAAGTCAACCTATTTCATGGATAAGAAGCAGCTAGTTTGATACGGCGGCTATTTATTTGCAGCTGAGTATTTATACAATGAACGCAAGAGTGTTCAACAAAAGCTTGAATCGCCCTTTGCTCTCTAATCGGTCTAACCGTCAACCTCATTATGGTGTTAGGCCAAGCCTATAAAGGGGGGCGGCTTAGCGGAATAAAAAGGGTTGAATATGACTTGGCGATACAAGGCGAATGCAGTGCATAAAATGATATGGTGACTTTTAAAAACAATCTTGTATGTTTTTATAGTTCAAGCTAACTTAGTATTAATGATAGTGTTGGCGGGCATGGCGCCTGACTAGTCAGTGCCGCTTAAGGTAAAAGTTCAACATTCTCGACCAGCTTAATAAAGGCCGATCATGCAACTACGGGTTAAAAAACTGGCGGGCTATACCGAAGAGAGGGCGGTAAATTCGCCCTGTAATGTGGCTATCTATCTGGTGGATGGCTGTCTTATTTGAAGAAACCATGACACGGCTGGTCTCATAGTCGGGTCTAGGCTTGAGGGCGTTTGTGTTATTTTGATGACGCGAGATTGAGTATCGGGTTATTTTATTGCATTGCAATACTTACCCAATAATTATAAAATAAAAACAATACAGATTGTTTATTATGTCTGGCGAGGCCCTCAATAGGTAATATATGATTGACCGTATGTTTCGCGATGACGTTGGTATTCAGCTTGCACTGTTGCTGAGTCCCGTTTCAGCGAATCCAATCTTAATGGCTCTATTAGCTAATTTAAACAATGTTAGATAAAAGGTGGATTTTGTGACAGAGACTATTTTTTCCGTGAAGGGCAAGATCGCATTAGTGAGCGGTGCGTCGAGTGGACTGGGTGAGCATATCGCTGAGATGCTTGCTAAAAATGGCGTGGCAGTTGTCTGTGCTGCACGGAGACTGGATCGATTACAGAGCCTCGCCGACCGTATCATCGCCAAAGGCGGAAGAGCGCTGGCAGTGGCTATGGATGTAACGGACCGTGCTTCAGTGAAGGCGGGGTTTGATGCTGCAGAAAAAGAATTTGGCACGCCTGATATTGTCGTTTGTAACGCTGGGGCTACGGGTGCTCAGCCGTTTCTCGAAATGGAAGAATCCATGTGGGATAACGTTTTAACCGTCAATGTCAAAGGTGTATTCAATCTTGGCCAGGAAGCCGCGCAACGAATGGTAGCGGCGAATAAATCCGGTAATATCATTAATATCTCATCTATCTGTGCGGTTGCTTCGTTTAAGGGGCTCACCCATTATAGTGCCTCCAAAAGCGCGATTAACCAGCTCACCCGAGTGATGGGGCATGAGTTGGCCGAACATGATATTCGTGTTAATGCCTTGGCGCCAGGCTATCTGATGACCGATATGGTGAGCGATTACTACGCCACCCCGGCCGGCCAGATAGATCTGGCAAACTTACCGCTCAAACGCGCAGGGGAGCTGTCAGAACTGGACGGCGCAATTTTGCTGCTGGCGAGTAAAGCCGCAAGTTATATGAGCGGAACTGTTATTACCGTAGATGCGGCCCATTCCGTGAGGCTAGGATAAACTAAATTAGGATAAACCATGAGTCACTCAATGCTGCCGGAGCATGTTCCCGAACATCTGCTGAGAGATTTTAATATATACATGCCGCCGGGAATCGATCAAGATTTCCATCAGGCTTGGGCCACTTTATTGCAAGAGGATGATACTTGTCCTCTGGTTTGGACGCAGGCTAACGAAGGGCATTGGCTGCCTACACGCTCATCCATTATCGGAGAAGTACTGACTGACTATAGCCGTTTTTCAAGTCGCAGTATTATTCTTCCCAAAAGTCATAGTGCCGACCATGGTCTGTTACCGACAACGATTGACCCCCCGGAACATCACTTTTATCGCAAGACCTTAAATCACACCTTGGCCCCAACTTCGATCAATGCGATGGACCAAGATATTCGCGCTATTGTGACATCCCTTATCGATGGGTTTGTGGACCAAGGCGCGTGTAATTTTACTCGTGATTTTGCTGAAATTTTACCTATCCGCGTGTTTCTATCGATGATGGCATTGCCGGAAGATGATATACAGCAAACCAAATACTGGGCGGACCAATTAATCAGGCCCGATGGCAGTATTAGCTTTGCCGATGCGCTGCAACATCTAAAAGATTATATTGCCCCCTATGTGGATCAACGTCTAGGTAGTGATGGTAGCGATATGTTGAGTCGCATGATTAATACCGAAACCAACGGCCGGCGACTGACTCGTGAAGAGGCTATTAAACTGTCTGTTCAGGTGTTTATTGCCGGTGTTGATACCGTGGTTAATTTTCTGGGTTTTGTATTCCTGTTTTTAGCCCGCAGTGCACAACATCGCTTACAAATAGTTCAGGGGGACGCTTCCGCGGCACAGGCCGTTGAAGAAATATTAAGACGCTTTCCGCTGGTGACAGTAGCCAGAGAAGTGACTGAAGATATGGAGTTTCATGGTGTGCAGCTAAAAGCGGGCGATATGATTGCTGCGCCCACGCCACTGGCGGGCATGGACAATACCTTTACGGCTAATGCCGAGCAAGTTGAGTTTGGTCGCAAGCAGGGCAATAGCTTAACGTTTGGGCGCGGTGCACATACCTGTCCGGGCAAAAACTTAGCTAGAGTTGAATTGCGAATTACGCTGGAAGAATGGTTTAAGCGCATCCCTGACTTTCATGTTGATGAAGTCAGTCCGGTCAGCTTTACCGGTGGTATTGTTGGCGTGGTCGATGAGTTAAATCTGCGTTGGTGATTAATTCAATAAGGGGCATCCTGATGTCCCTTATTGGATAAAATCTTGCGCCGCTGCGTTTTATTCAATGGCAGCGCGAGCCTTAGCTAAGGCGTCAGCCGTTGCCTTATCCATGGGCTCAATGGCCCATTGAATACCCCGCCTGAGTAGCTGATAAAACACCGGTAAATCCCATGAGCCGCGGTCCATGGTTGGCCAGTAATCGAGTAGCGGCTGCATATCATGATGATGACGACAATGCCCCAGTGTTAAATACAGTACTTCACCCTGGCCGACCTTGTGGGTATAAAATACCGGGTGGCGCTTGTGTTCCCATTCATCTTCTTCAAACCCTTCTGCCTTGCCGCCGTATTCTGTGTCCAATATAACATGCAGGTCGCCATAGGTTTTCATCAGATACAGTTCGTCGGTAGATTCAAAAGGTTCAATGCCTTGAGCCAATGGGTGGTCTGGATCGGCCACCGACACCTGGTAGGGTGCGATAGGGGGGTGGGAGCGAAACATGGACCCCAGTGTTTCTACAAACAGCGGGGCCCAGTCGGGCGTGCCGTATAGCCCACTATCCATCAGGCGTATAATGGCATTGGTACCGTGTAGCGCATACCAGCGCCCGCCTTTTTCGACCCAGCTTTTAAGCGCTTCCTGCGCCCCTAGAGAGGGCACCACATTACAGGTATAACTAACAATAAAGTCGGCTTCTTCAATGGCCTGCAGGTTCTCGTAGTCTTCAAAAACTCTGACTCGAAAACGGTCGTCTTCCGACAGTAATTTCAGTAATTCGAGTCTAGCGTGATCAATGTCATGCCACACACCTCCAGCGATCAGTAAGCAATTGATTCTGCCGGCACGATTGTCGTGAATACTCATGGAGCACCTTTTAGCAATGTTGTTTTTGTTGGATGACAGCGCTGTCTATTTATAGCGTAGGCTTTGGCGCTGTGAGGTCTTTAGCGAGATACCACTCAACCCATTTATGGAACAGTTGATTACCCGGTTCATTGCGCCCGAAAGTGACGTTAGCGTGGGCGTTGGCTTCTAAGCCTTTCTGAATAGCTATGCCAACATGATAGTCTTCGGTATCGACCACATCTTGAAGGAAATCCATCATCCCTTCCAGCTCAGAATCTTCACCGGCAGGCTTACTCGGATGAATAAAGTTTAGGTAGGTGGTGTTTTCATTGGGGTTTGGGCCAGGAATGATCTGACTGATCATAGTGATCTCTGGAGCGACAAATATAGAGACGTTTGGAAACAGTGTGCGAATCCAATCATAACCATTGTTTTCATGTTTGTGGTAATCCTCTGGCGCCACATCGGCGAGGTTTTCTTTAATCGCCAAGTGAGGGAAACAGATCAATGTATGAGGCCCATAGGCGTCAAATTGCATGATATTTGAAAAGGTTCGCTTAGCAATGGTTTCGGGGTGTGCAACGGCAAAATGGTAACCTTCAAGATAGCCGTCATAAGCGATTTTCCAGTTGGCGCCACTGATCTTGCGCTGGCCGCAGTAATGCCATTTTTCCATGCCTAGCCGACTAATGTCTTCCATCATGCCACCGAGAAAATCGTCGAAATCAACCTCCTCGTCACCCGGTTCGAGAACGGTAAAAATCATACCGCCGCGCTCATAGACGGGAAGCTGAGTTAAACCATTGGTTTGTTTATCAAAGTCACCAAATTTCTGTTGATCGGCAACGCCCCGCAGTGCGCCGTCATTACTATACATCCAGCCATGGTAGGGGCAGATGAAGCGTGATTTGTTGCCGCAGGGTTCGGTGGCGACCGTCATGGCGCGATGCGAGCAGACATTGAGCATAACCCGCGCAGTGCCATCTTTAAGGCGAGTAATCAGTAGGGGCTTGTCGAGAAACTGAAATGTTTTGTAATCACCCGGGTTGGGGATTTCTTGGGTCAATGCGACAAACACAGGGACCTTCTTAAAGATAAGGTCCATTTCCTGCTGCCAGAGATCTGGGTTGGTATAGGCTTTGGAGGGAACGGCTAGGGTGCCTTCAGCTTGATCTGTGGTGTTATTGTCAACGTCATCAATGATGCGGGCGACAATACGATTATAGTTTTCAGCAATAGTCATGTTCAATATTCCTCACCTAGTTCAGGGTTTAGTTCTCTGGAAGTACCAGCGGGCCAGCAGCTGATACATCGTATTTAATAACATTCATGTCGGTTATTTCGACCGAGCCGCAGAACGCAATAAATTCGAGAATATGTGGCGCGGCTAAATGATTCATCAGTGCACTTTCGCTCTCCCACTGCTCCGTTATCCAGATGACATTGGGCAGGCTGATATCCACAGCAATGGCATAGAGGTGGCAGCCAGGTTCGGCATGGGTTGCTGCGATGATTTTCTGTGCGGCGGCAATATAGGCGGCAGTGTCTTTGGGGGCCAGTTCAATTCTTGCGGAAATAGCTAACATAATCGAATCCCGTGTTTTTAATGGAGTTTATTGTCGGTACTAATTAACAGTGTGAGTAGCGTAGCCGGTTGTTATTGTGCTATGCCATCCATACCTATATACATCAGGTCATAGGCGCCTTGTAAGAATGCTCGAGCCTCTTCTTCGCGACCTTTCTCGGCAAGAAATTCCGAGTCGTAAGTCAGTCGGCAACCGCCATCGTCGAGTTCGGTTAGCGTGGCTCTTGCTTGATAATGCAAAAGCCCCGCAGGCCGATCACCGACAATGGATAGTTGCAGGATATAGTTTTTGGTGTCAATGGAGTCCAGTTGTTCGCTAACAGCCTTGTCGAGGCCCACATTGTAAATATGTCGCGTCATGCCGACACCGCTGCCCTCTAACTCGACGCGGTCAATATCCATGGGCGCATCTTTTGGCCACCAGGCTTGGATATTGCCAAAGTCCAGCAGCAGCCCCCAAATAGTTTCTTTGGGTGCGCTAATATCGTGATGAGAATGCATAGTTACCATATTGAGGTGCTCGCTAGTTTAGATGGTTTATACCTTTAGGCCAATATCACCTGTTGCATGCTGAGGAGTCAATGTGCGGTGGGCGATACGCCAGCCATCAGCGGTCCGAACTAGCTCATCGCTGTACTCACCCCAATAGATGAGAGTCTCGGTAGCGTAATCGCCGAGTCCGACATGCAATGCCGATAGGTAACAGCTAGCTGTCGCCTTGTCGCCATTGACCTCAATATTAATATTACCCAATAGATGCTGTGTCACAGAGCATTGCATCAGCACGCCGCTAATTAGATCGGAGATTGCCTGGCGACCCTCGCAGAGGCCTGAACCGATAAAGTTGGCGACAGCATCGTCAGTGAAAACACCTTCTAATGCCTGCCATTGGCGCTTATCGATAGCTGAGGCGTAGAGGTTAATAAGCTGTTGAATTTCCAAATGGTCAGCAAAGTTTTGGGGTTGGTTAGTTGACATTTAGGTCCTCCATTGTGGATGTGATGGCGCTATCCCTTAATGTCACTCAGGCTAGACTCCAGATGTAAGTGAGCGGCTTTACAGCAGCTAATCTAACTTATAATAGGCGAGCCCTAAGAGTCAATAAAAACCATCAAGATTGTTTGTTATTTACCTGAGTAATACGTTGAGGTACATTAAAGCCTTAATACGGCGGCTATTGGGCTGCCCGGGTAAATAATAGGAATGGGTATAAACTTATGACGCAGATGAACACTCGTGTATTGCTCGCTCGCCGGCCTGCTGAGCATTTGGTCGCGGATGATTTTACGTTGGATTCGCAACCACTTTCCCCAATAAAGGATGGAGAGTTCCTGGTCAAGAATCTCTATTTATCCTTGGATGCAGGATTCCGGCAGTGGATGAATGATGGCTCAGGTGATAACTATCTAGTGTCGATGCCTCTCGGTGAACCAGTGCAGAGTATCATTATGGGCACGATTGTTGAGTCTCTTAATACAGCCTTTCCCGTTGGCAGTATTGTGATGGGCCGAACGGCTTGGGAGCAATATAGTATTGCCGATGGCTCCGATTTGATGAGTATTATTGAGCCAGATCCTGCCGTCGAGCTGCATGAATACCTATGTAGTCTTGGGCCCTCAGGTATGACTGCCTATTTTGGCATTATGGATATAGGTCAGCCTAAAGAGGGTGAGCTATTTGTAATCAATGCTGCGGCTGGCGGTATTGGTTGCATCGCCGGACAGATAGCCAAGGCTGAGGGTTGTAGTACGGTAGGCATTGCAGGCGGGGCCGCTAAATGCAGCTGGCTGCAAGGTACGCTGGGCTACGATCAGGTCATCGATTATAAATCCGCTCAACCTTTTGACCTGCAATTACAGAAAGTTGCCCCCGAAGGCATCGATATTGTTTATGACAACGTTGGTGGTTCGATGCTAGGTAGTATGCTGGGAGAGCTGGCAGAAAATGCCCGGGTGATCCTCTGTGGTGCGGTCTCGCAATATGAGAGAGAGGGTGGCCATGAACCTGTCGCCAATATGTGGGAGCTGATCACTAAGCGCGCCCGAGCCGAGGGCTTCATGTTCTCAGACTATGTGGATCGCTATCCAGAGGCGATGGATTATATAACCGCCATGCTCAAGTCAGGCTCACTGGTGAGCCCTGTTAATTGGTTTGAGGGCGTAGAGTCTACAGGGCAAGCCTTTATCGATATGTTGGCAGGGGAAAATTTAGGTAAGTGTTTGGTTAAGCTTTAGTAGAAAGCGATAATACTCGCCGTTTTTTTTAACGTCAAAACCTTTTACGCTCTGTGTGGAGGGCTTTTTCGTGATGGGCAGGGCTTTTTGCTAGCCTCCCAATCGAGGTTTGTACCTAAAAAACAGCGCGATTAGCGGGCCAAGAAATAATACCACTG
>JBNMPW010000047.1:0-18701 GCA_051277205.1 Oceanicoccus sp.
CCTCCTTGTAGCTTTTCACTAATTGGAAGAAATCACTATATATGATAGCCTCTGCGTCTTTATTAATTTCCAATAACTCAGAGTAAGCAATCCTAGTAGCATCCAATCCTTTTATCAGTCCTACAATCATTACATTCCCAGACGTTTTGTCGATATCCACTTTCTTTATATATAGAAGTATATCCTGATGTGTTTCAGCAATTTTCTTGTAGCGGCATCTTTCAATGAGCTTTTTACCTACTTCCATGCTAGCCGCCACTATCGCAATACTTCCGTCACGACACCTCGCCAATAAGCGGGGAGTTTCAGTTGAACTACTCACTTGGTAGGATTTATTTGATTGAGTGCTCAGATACTCAAAAAAAGGCTGCGTTTTATTCTTGATAATTTGAGGTGTATATAGGGAAAAAATCCAAACTTTCACAGCCTCGTGACTTTCAGCCTGAACCTCTTGGTAAGTGATGCCAAGACATATAACAAAGATTACAATTATTTTATACATAATGCTTTGTATTCTAGTCCATTTAGTAGCTTCTAGACTCATAAGTTGTATTCCCCCCGCTCTCCTAGTCGCAAGCAAAGCACCACAAGTATTGACGGGGGCTAGCGTTAGGTCAGTTAAGGGTCACGAGCCGCCAAAAGCACTTTTATATTACGCGTGAAATAAACGGCAGCTAACCGCCTGGAAGCAGACCATAGAAAACCCCGAGATTAGTCGAGGATTAGGGGCGGTTTGGTGCCAATAACAGCCGCTATCCTGATACGGAAAAGCGCCGTATGGAGCGAGCATCTTATATCCGGCTAGCCGCTAATTTAAGTCGCCAATAACCTGGTTTCGACCACTGCTTTTAGCCTGATACATCAATTTATCGGTGCGTTGAATAAAGGTGTTGAGGGGCTCATTGAAGAGATATTGGCTAATTCCAATGGAGATCGAAATACGACCAATTTTTTGCTGTCCTGACCCCACTGAAAGCTCCCTTTCTCCAATTGCTTTGCGAATTTTTTCTGCGACATGCATTCCGGTCTTTAGAGATGTGCAGGGCAAAATAACGGCAAACTCTTCACCGCCGTAGCGTGCAACCACGTCACTATTGCGGACGGTTTTACGTATAACTGTGGAAATAAATCGCAATACTTTATCGCCGGTCAGATGGCCAAATCCATCATTGATTCTCTTAAAATTGTCTACGTCGGCCATGAGCAAAGTAACGTTTGAATGCTCTTCCTTAGCTTTATCAACAATGGCGATTATTGAATCATCAAACCCTCGCCGATTCATTAGTTGTGTCAGGTTATCAGTTATAGACTCATGACCTAGCCGCTCAACTTTATCGCGTAGGGCATCAATTTCTTCCGTAAGCGAACTCAGGTTTTGATTGATATTGACTGTGGCCTCCCTTACGTTTTTAGCTTCCTGACTAACTGTTTCAATAATATTTTTTACTTCTAGTGCTCCGGGATCAGCGTCAAGACGTTCTATGCAACGGGTCAGCGCGTTACAGAATTGACTAGTGGATGAGTCCATGTCTCCGAGAAGGCTTATGACGATCTTGAGCAAATCATTCATGGCTAGGAAAGTCATGTCTGCCTGCTGTTGGTTATTCGTATACAGATAGGTCTTGTATATCTGGCGACACAGACGTTCATCGATATTCATTTGTTCACTGAGCAAACGATCTATTTCAGTAACAAGTTCATCAATATTTCCATTGTCGTATTCATACCAAATTCGATAGTTTTCTGGAGTTGGAGCAAGGCGATGGATCTCTAGCTTCTCAAATATTTTATTGCAGGTTCTACGTCTGTTATTCATGGCTAGCCATTAAGATAGATTTTACTAATTGAGAGTATACATTGGATCAATAATAACGATTGTTTTTTAACATAGCCCCCAGTAAACAATCAACAGCAAGAAACGAATATCGGCTCTAATCAACAACGATTAAAAGGCTCTACAGCGCTATTGAATGGCCGAGTTGAGACGAACTCAGCCTGCTAGCCACTTTGATCCGTGGCCTTTCACCAAACGTCTCAAATGGGTCAAATGGGTCAAATGGGTCAAATGGGTCAAATGGGTCAAATGGGTCAAATGCAGTCTAATTAAGACTATGATTATGATTTATACATAATAAAGAATAAATAGCTCTGAAGCATTAGTCCGTTGTGGGTCACGAACCGCCAAAAGCACTTTTATATTACGTGTGAAATAAACGGCAGCTTTCCGCTTGCGGACTCAATCGGTCGACGTGGATAAGAACGACCACCTATCATCCATTACGACGACACCACACCTCATACCGCCCTATAATAAGCCTGACGCTACCCTTAAGGACAACAGCTCATGTGCGGACGGTATAGTTTTGCAGTTACACCCACGGTGGTGACTTACTTTAATGAGATGGGTCTGAACGTAACCACCGGCTGCCTATTCAACATCACCCCAACTGAATCCCTAGCAATCATTATGGAAACGGATGGTCAGCGTGAATGCTATCTGGCGCGTTGGTGGCTATTGACCCTAATAAGGGTTTGAATATTGCATTTAATGTTAAGCCTGAACTCTTGATCGATAAGAGATACTGGGAGAAATGAGGGTATTAATCCATCCTATACTCGCCCATTGTATAACTGGCTGGTTGGGCGTGTTTTACGGAGAAAAAATATTGGATTTCAAACACCAAAATTAATGTAGCAAAAGCGCAGTAGGCGTTTAATGTTAAAGAGAGAACAATGAATGAGAATAGCTAAAGCCAATACGACAATAAACGTTGCCTGCATTAGGACACTGGTAATCATTGCAACAACCATTATCGCTATTGCCTGCACGCCCGTCACCCAACAGCCGTTGGATTCAACGTCACTTAGCCTCAACCACGTTGAAAAAAACGGCCGCACTATAGCGCTACTAGGCGCGACAGGAAAAGTTGGGGACTACATTCTTCAACAAGCACTGCTAGAAGGCTATGCTATTAAAGCATTAGCGAGAACCCCCGCTAAGCTAGCGCGCTATCAACATCAAATCACTATTGTGCCGGGCGACGCATTAGACAGCGCAGTCATTCGGCAATTATTAGAAGGTAGCGATGTGGTGATAAGTGCATTAGGGCCGGTGAAGGCTGATGGCGATAGTGCTAACTATGTTAATTCAACAGCAAGCGCGACTATCATTCAACAGATGCAGGCGATGGGGTTAAAACGCTATATTGTGGTGTCGGGTGCGGCGATAAGTTTGCCTGAGGATAAACCTAGTCTAAGAAGCTGGTTGATGAAATCGGCAATCACACTTAGCCAAAAAGGCGTCTTAGTGGATAAACAATTAGAATATAAATTACTGGCTGATAGCTCAATCGAATGGACTTTGTTGCGCTGCCCGGTGATCACATTAGACGTTTATCAACAAGACCCTATAGCCTCGATGCTTAAGCCGCCATCATTTCAACTTCGAGCCGGTGAACTGGCGCGCTTTACTATTGAACAAATTAAAAAACAACAATTTATTCGCCAAGCGCCCTACCTGGGAAGTCGTTAGTTGCAATTATCTTTTGCTAATAGCGCCAACAAGTGATCTAACACCATAACTTTGCGCTTAGCATATTGAGAGATAAGTACTTTATGTGGCGGCCACTGTACACATGACATCATGTTTGACGCAATTGGCTACAAACAAGTGCCTAAGCGGGCTTAATATCTGCAAGCGGCTCTAAATAATCAACCATCAACTGCAGTGACTCACGTCCGCGAAACTCATTCACATCCAGCTTATAGACCACTCGAACTTTTTTGCAGTTATGGTTCGGCCAAATATCGACATCAACATTAAAGGCAATTGCATCTAATAACTCCCTGCCTTTTTTATCGACAGACAATACCAACTTTAAATGCTTTTCACCGACAATCCTCTGCTGTACCAGATAAAATTCACCATCAAACAATGGCTCAGGAAAGTGCTGCCCCCAAGGGCCAGCTTCACGTAATTTTTTCGCCAAGGACATATCAAAATCTGTAGCCCCCAACTCACCATCGGTTTGTAATTTCGCCTGTAAATCATCAGCGCTTAATTGACGGCGCACCTCTGCATCAAAAGCTTGTGCAAATTCCGCATAATTTTTTTTCTCTAGACTCATGCCTGCCGCCATCGCATGACCGCCAAACTTACTCAACAAATGGGGATGTTGTGTTGCCACAGCATCTAAGGCATCGCGAATATGTAAACCATTAATAGAGCGAGCGGAACCTTTAATGACCAGGGCATCGTCAGTGTCTGCAAAGGCAATAACAGGGCGGTGAAAGCGGTCTTTGATACGCGATGCGAGAATACCAATCACACCCTGATGCCAATCCGCTTCATATAAACAAAGCCCTAGCGGTAAACTACCCTCATCCATATCGAGTGATTCAAGGCTGCGCATCGCCTCTTGCTGCATGCCACCCTCGATCGCTCGACGGTCTTGGTTTAGCTCATCCATTTGCAGCGCCATGTCCCGCGCCTGATAAGGATCATCACAGAGCAAACACTGAATACCCAAGGACATATCATCTAAACGTCCCGCCGCATTCAATCGTGGGCCGACGGCAAAACCTAAATCGGAGCTGACTAAACGCTCAGCATTGCGCTTGGCAATTGCCAGTAACGCGGTAATACCCGGCCGACAACGGCCAGCACGAATACGACGTAAGCCCTGCGCCACTAAAATGCGGTTATTGTGATCTAGCGGCACCACATCAGCGACGGTGCCCAGAGCCACCAGATCAAGATAGTCGGCCATGGTAGGTTCAACAATCTGCTGCTGGGCAAACCAGTCGCGACGTCGCAGCTCGGCTCGCAACGCCGACATTACATAAAATATAACACCAACACCGGCTAAATTTTTACTGCCAAACTCACAGCCAGGTTGATTGGGATTAATAATCGCAGCAGCAGCTGGTAGCTCTCTGCCCGCTAAATGATGATCTGTCACCAATACTTTTATGCCAGCATTATTAGCCGCTTCTACACCGCTTATGCTTGAAATACCGTTATCAACAGTGACAATTAAATCGGGCGAAAAACCTTTTGCGACCTCAACAATCTCTGGCGTTAAACCATAGCCATAGTCAAAACGGTTGGGCACTAAAAAATCTAACTGCTGAGCCCCCATCGCTTTTAATGCCAGCATCGCCAGCACGCTGCTGGTGGCTCCATCGGCATCAAAGTCGCCGACGATAAGAATTTTTTGTTGGCTCGCCAGCGCTTCGACCAACAAGGCCACCGCCGTTGTTAAGCCCTTCAGAGAAGTTGGTGGCAGCAAGTCTGCTAAATTATTATTAATTTGTTGCGATTCGGTAATACCGCGGGATAAATAAATTCGTTGCAGCAAAGGCTCAACATCAGCAAGCGCTATTGAGGCGGCAGGCTGTGGTCGACGCTTAATCATTGTTTGCATAGTAAAAGCCTTATTATTCAGTATAAAAAAAGGGAACGACAGTAACTGCGGTCCCCTTTTCTATTTGCTGTTAGCTCACAGTTCGATTAGGCGGTTATATTATTAACCACAAATTTCTGCACCTGCTCGATATCGTTTTCGATAACAGTACAACGCTCCTCAAGCTCAAACAAATCCGCCATATGGTGTGGCAATTCAGGCTCATGGGGGAAACCCGCCTTCATTACCGCCTCGGGAAATTTAGCCGGATGAGCTGTGGCTAAGGTAATCATTGGTACACTGGTATCACGCCGAACTTGTCGCGCCGCTTCAACACCAATCGCCGAATGGGGATCTAGCAAATATTCGGTTTTATCATATACATCAGCTATAGTGGCAATAGTCTGCTCATCATCAACCCTGCAACTATCAAACAATCCGCGTATATTTTCAAAAGCTTGATCAGAAATAGACACATCTTCCGATTGAAAACGCTGCATCAAATCAGCCACTGCCGCACCATCGCGATCATAACAATCAAACAGCAAACGCTCAAAATTACTGGAAATAACAATATCCATACTGGGTGATAAACTATGCACCAAGGGATGCTTAGAAAAATCGTTAGAACTGATACAGCGGTGTAAAATATCATTGCTGTTAGTAGCAACAATCAACTGATCAATCGGCAAGCCCATTTTTGAGGCTAAATAACCCGCATAGATATCACCAAAATTACCAGTAGGTACAGAAAAAGCCACCTTTCTAGCCGGACCTCCCAAAGACAACGAGGCATAAAAATAATAAACGATCTGCGCCATAATTCGCGCCCAGTTAATCGAATTGACTGCCACTAATTGGCGGTCTTCTGGCAAGAAACCTTTGTCAGTAAAGCTCGCTTTGATCATAGATTGGCAATCATCAAAATTACCTTCAACGGCAATATTGTGTATATTGTCGGCCAATACGGTAGTCATCTGCTTACGCTGTACATCCGACACCCGATTATGCGGATGTAAGATAAAAATATCGATATTGCTGCAACGCTTACAACCTTGGATTGCCGCCGAACCGGTATCACCAGAAGTCGCGCCCATGATTACCACTTTTTGGTGGCGGCGCTCTAGCAGATAATCTAATAGTCTGCCTAAAAGTTGCAGGGCAAAATCTTTAAACGCCAAGGTTGGACCTTGAAACAATTCTAATACCCATTCGTTATTATCCAGCTGCACTAACGGTGCTACCGAAGGGTGACGAAAATCGACATAAGTCTCATCGATAATCGCTTTTAGATCAGCCGCAGGAATACAGTCGTCGACAAAGGGTTGCACAATTTTAAAGGCTAAATCTGTATAACTAAGACCTGCCCACGAGGCGATTTCTTCGGTCGAAAACGTTGGTAGGGTTTCAGGTACATACAGGCCGCCATCGGGAGCCAATCCCGTTAGCAACACTTCTTCAAAATTAAGGGCCGGTGATTGGCCACGGGTACTGATATATTTCATCGTCTATAATCTTTGTTAGTCATTACACATTGGTTATTTTTACGCTTCACTCTAATAGCTGACGAGTTTATCCGAGCGACTCGACTCTAATACGAGTCACTTCTCCGGAAATAGCCGACAAACATTCTATACTAGAAATTGCCGTCATCAGACGACTTTCTAAAGAGCGACTGGTCAGAATTATTAACGGCACATGATTTTGCTCGGCCTGCGGCTCTTTCTGGATAATAGCCTCAATACTGATACCCGCCTCGGATAAAATTTGCGCTACTTGTGACAATACGCCCGGCTTATCTTCTGCTGACATACGCAAATAATACGAGGTTTCAATCTCCTCAATGCTTAGGATTGGTGTATCACGTAATTGATCGGGCTGGAAAGCTAGGTAAGGTACGCGATGTTGTGGCTCGGCAGATAAGGTTCTAGCGACATCGACAATATCAGCCACTATCGCTGAAGCCGTTGGCTCAGCACCAGCGCCGGCACCATAATAGAGCGTAGGGCCGACCGCATCACCTTGTACAAGCACTGCATTCATGACGCCATTTACATTGGCGATTAAACGCTTGTCGGGAATCATAGTGGGGTGAACCCGCAATTCAATACCTTTGTTGGTTTGTCTGGCGACACCTAAGTGCTTGATGCGATAACCCAACTCCTCAGCATAATCGACATCATCGGTTGAAATCTTACTGATACCTTCGGTGTAGACCTTATCGAATTGCAAAGGGATACCAAACGCTATAGAGGCAAGAATGACTAACTTATGAGCGGCATCAATGCCTTCGACATCAAAGGTAGGATCAGCTTCGGCATAACCCAATTGCTGAGCTTCGGCCAATACGTCGTCAAAAGCCCGGCCTTTCTCCTGCATTTCTGTGAGGATGAAATTACCCGTGCCGTTAATAATACCCGCCAGCCACTCAATACGGTTACCGGCCAAACCTTCGCGGATCGCTTTAATAATTGGAATACCACCGGCCACGGCCGCTTCATAAGCAACAGTGACACCCTGCTCGGCAGCGGCGGCAAAAATCTCGTTGCCGAACTCAGCAATCAACGCTTTGTTGGCGGTTACGACATGCTTACCATTAGCAATAGCGGTTAACACTAGGTCTTTAGCAACGGTGGTGCCACCAATCAGTTCAACCAAGATATCGACATTGGGGTCAGCTGCGACAGCAAAGATATCAGTGCTGACGGTAATAGTGTCATCGGCAAGATCAGCACCACGACGAACACCAATATGACTGACGTTAATTTCGCTGCCTGCGCGGCCAGAAATCGCGGCGCAATTGCGTGTTAAAACGTCATAAGTACCTTTACCAACAGTCCCTAAACCACAGATTCCAACATTCACCGAACTCAAACTAACATCTCCCACGCTCATCAATTTTGCTTAAAATATAAGGGCGCATTGTATTGCAGCTAGGCGCGCAATGCTATCTCAGCACGTGCAAAGCTGACTGTTTGCCACCAACAAAAACGGCACCTGCTAAGAGGTGCCGTTACGTAAAACCTTAGGGTGGCGATTAACGCTTCTCGGCGGCCTGTTTTTCCTGCAGCTCAGCTGCCAACTCAGGCTCAACTGGCACCCCAAGCGCTGCTGCAAGTTGAAGCGCCGGCATATAACCCGGCATTAAACGACCTTGCTCGGTCACTATTGCAGGCGTACCTGTAACACCTACCTTCTTACCCAAATTGTATTGCGCTTCTACTGGGTTTGAAGGACAGACATTGGTTGCAATTCGCTCACGATTTTTTAACATTGTAAGTGCCGTTTGTGGATCTTTAGCACACCAGGCACTGGCAATTTTCTTATAGGAGTCGGAACCAACACCGGCACGAGGAAAAGCCAAATAGCGCACTTCAATACCTAAGCGATTCAAATCCGGGACTTCCTGGTGTAATTTCTGGCAATAAAAACAATCAACATCAGTGAACACCATAATCGATGCTTTTGCAGGCTGCTCTTCTGGGGAGAAGACAATCATCTCGCCATTAATCACTTTTGACATTAATTCAGCACGACCTGTTTCACGCTCTTTTTCTGCCAAATTGACAAAGCCACCTGGCGCCACTTGGTATAAATCACCCAATACAAAATGCTGACCATCAGCAGTGGCATAAAGCAGCGGGCCATTACTAATCTGTACTGCGTACAATCCATCAATCACACTGGGGTTAATAGCGGCGACACTCAATCCTGGGCGGCTTGCTTTTAAGCTCTCAGTAATGGTCTTCTCAATACTGGCTGACGGCGGCTGTTCAACTTGCAGGGCATTAGTAATGACAGGTATTGCCAGTAATGTGCCCAGTAGCAAGCTACGGGATAAACGGGTATACAATTTCATGAAGCTCTCTCTCGATGGTATATGTATTAGTGCCCGATGGAGCGGCATAGTTCAAACTTGGTTCAACTTGGTTCAACTTGGTTCAACTTGGTTCAACTTGGTTCAATGTTAGTCTAATGCTGGTTAAAGTGTCTCTCAATTATGCTAACCGCGAGGATGATGCTGAGCATGCAATTCTTTCATCCGCTCGCGTGCTACGTGAGTATATATTTGTGTGGTACTCAGGTCACTGTGTCCAAGCAGTAATTGTACCACTCGTAAATCGGCACCGTGATTAATTAAATGAGTCGCAAAGGCATGGCGCACAGTATGTGGCGACAACGGTTTATCTATCGCCGCACGTTGGGCATAGATTTTAATCCGATGCCAAAAGGTTTGCCGTGTCATCACGGTACCGCGCTTGGAGGGAAACAGCACATCACTCATTTTGCCGCCTAGCAGCAACGGGCGGGCCTGCTCTAGATAACGCCGCAACCAAAACAACGCTTCCTCACCGGTGGGCACAAGCCGCTCTTTACTGCCCTTACCCATCACCCGAACCACCCCCTGGCTCATATTTACCTGACCCAGGCGCAATGTTACCAACTCAGTAACCCGCAAACCGGACGCATATAACAATTCCAGCATCGCGCGATCGCGTAATTCCAGCGGTAATTCCACATCAGGGGCGGCTAATAAAGACTCTACTTCCTCTTCACTCAGTGATTTTGGCAATGGCAAAGGTAGTTTTGGGCTGGCGATATTTTGGCTAGGGTCAATTGAGAGCAACGACTCTCGTAAATGGTATTGGTAAAAACCGCGTAAACAGGACAGTAATCTGGCAGTGGTGCGCTGGGATTTTTTTTGCTGCAAACAAAACGCCAAATAACTCTGGATCGTCGCTGCCTGCACCTTTAACAAACTAGGGCCCGCGTTTTGCTGCAGCCAGCGGTTAAATAGTAACAAGTCGCGCCGATAGGAGGACAAGGTATTCGGGCTCAAGCCTTTTTCCATCCAGATAGCATCAAGATAGTTGTCAATGACGGGACTATCGCCGGTGGCGTTGTGATACTTATTATTTGTCATGCTTTTATTATGCACAAAAAAGGCAGCCAATGGCTGCCTTTTGCGTTGCTATGTTAAGTCTTAACTCAAACTTATTTAGACAACTTTTCTTTGATACGTGCTGCACGACCACTCAGCTCACGTAAGTAGTATAGCTTGGCTTGACGAACATCACCGTGACGCTTAACAGCAATACCATCAACTAACGGGCTGTAAGTTTGGAAAGTACGCTCAACACCAATACCGTGTGAGATTTTACGTACAGTAAAGGCTGAGTTCAGGGCACGGCTGCGTTTCGCAATTACCACACCTTCAAAAGCCTGTAGACGCTCGCGGTCACCTTCCTTTACTTTTACCTGAACTACGACGGTATCACCCGGGCCGAAATCAGGTATTTCTTTGCTCATTTGTTCCGCTTCTATCTCAGCGATAATCTTGTTGGTACTCATGCCCTACTCCTAAAATGCCTGGCCCAGTTTTTGTGGCTGCAGCCAGTAGTTACCCTGTACTTATATGTCTTTATTTGTACTGAAGTCTTGCCTGGCTATTTCGCCAGACAATAAAACCGCAGCAACATACATTGGTCCAGATGAAAAATGATGGTGCTTTATAAGCACCTATACTAACCCTTACGAATCACCCTCATAAGTGGCTATAAAACTCGCTAATAATTCTTTCTGTTCGGTATTCAACTCGCGGTCTTCTAATAAATCCGCGCGCCTTAACCACGTCCGCCCTAATGATTGCTGTAATCGCCAACGACGTATTTTCTCATGATCGCCACTCAGCAATACTGCCGGTACTGGTCGGCCATCTAACAACTCTGGCCGCGTATAATGTGGACAATCTAGGAGCCCATCATCGGCAAAAGAATCTTGCTGCGCTGATGCCTCATGACCTAATGCACCCGGTATTTGTCGCACGACTGTGTCGATCAACACCATGGCAGCTAACTCGCCGCCACTCAATACATAGTCACCAATGGACCACTCTTCATCGATTTCCATGTCGATGAGCCGCTCATCAATACCTTCGTATCGACCGGCGACTAAAATTAATTGCTCATTGCTGCCCAGCTGCTCAACACCGGTTTGGTCTAAACGCCGCCCTTGTGGCGACATATAAATCACTTTCGCCTCGGGTAGAGCCTGCTTTGCTGCTGCGATAGCGGCCTTTAACGGCGCTACCTTCATTACCATACCCGGGCCACCGCCATAGGGTCTGTCATCTACTGTGCGATGCTTATCCTCGGTAAACTCGCGAGGGTTCCAGCTTTGCAGAGCCAATAAATTCTGTTTCACGGCGCGACCACTAATACCGTGCTCAGTGATAGCGCTAAACATTTCTGGGAACAGTGTGATAACACCAATCTGCATCAAAACTGTACCCTGTTCATCTGTCTGCTCAGGGCTAAAACTCCGCGTCCCATTCGACACGTAGCAAACCCGCTTTTATATCTACCTGCAAGATAACCTGCTCCATAAGCCAGGGGATTAACCGCTCCCGCTTATCGATACTGCCATCGCAGGCTTGCACAACAACAACGTCATTAGCACCGGTCTCCATCATTTGATGGACCTTACCCAGCAGTAGCTCATTGCCATCGGCATCAGCGCTATAAACCTTAAGGCCTTCTAGCTGATGCAAATAAAAGTCTTCTGCATCCAGCGCCGGTAAATCACTTCTAACAATAGCGATGTCACTCTGGCAATGGCTTTTCGCTTGTTCGCGATCAGCTACGCCTTCGATCAAGCCCACTAAGCCTTTGCCGTGACGCTTAACGTCCTCAAAGATTAGCGGTTGCCATTGATTACCACGCTGGTAATAGCATGACTGATAACCCAATAAGTTTTCCATGGGATCAGTATAGGAATGAATCTTGACCCAACCCTTTACGCCATAAACGGCAGTGATCTTACCAATAACTACCAGTTCAGCAGGGTCCATCATCATTGCACGCCGCAATTAAGCAGCAGCAGGTGCTTCCGAGACCAGCTTAGCAACGCGATCTGAAAGCTGGGCGCCTTGGCCTACCCAATATTCAACACGATCTTGGTCAACACGCAGACGCTCTTCAGCACCTTTGGCAACAGGATTGAAAAAACCAACACGCTCGATAAAACGACCATCGCGTGAAGTACGGCTGTCACTTACGTTCAAGTGATAAAAAGGACGCTTCTTGGAACCGCCACGAGATAAACGAATAGTTACCATTACGCTATATTTCCTACTGATTTTGGTCAGGCTAACATTAGCCGAACCCGATAAATTAATTACTGCACACGCAGACCGCAGCCCGCACTCCGGAAAGGCGGCGTATTCTACGACAAAGACCTGAGATTTGAAACTATTTTGAACAGCTTTTAGACTCTATTTCAGTCACTTAGGGCTTTTGGGGAGGTCTCACTGGCCGCCGACGCTAACAGACAGCCTAAATGGGGCTACATTCCCGGAAATCCACCACCAGCAGCACCGCCACCACCGGGGGGCATCATACCGCCCATGCCGCGCATCATATTCGCCATGCCACCCTTGGTTTTCATCTTTTTCATCATTTTAGCCATCTGCTTATGTTGCTTGAGCAGACGGTTTAAATCTTGAATATCAGTGCCGGAACCGGCGGTAATACGACGCTTGCGGGAACCATTGAGAATATCAGGGTTGCGGCGCTCTTTTGGCGTCATCGAATTAATTAGCGCCTCCATGCGGGTAAACATCTTGTTATCCACCTGCGCCTTTGCGGCTTTCGCCATGCCACCCATACCCGGCAGCTTATCTAGCATATCGCCTATGCCACCCATATCCTGCATCTGCTGAAGCTGATCGCGTAAATCTTCTAAGTCAAAACGCTTACCCTTTTTGATTTTACGGGCCAGTTTTTCAGCTTTCTTCTTATCAAGTTTTAGCTCCGCTTCTTCGATCAGCGATAGCACATCGCCCATGCCCAAAATACGCGAGGCAATCCGGTCGGGGTAGAACGGGTCTAGGGCGTCAGTTTTCTCCCCCACCCCCAAGAACTTAATCGGCTTGCCGGTAATATGACGCACAGATAAAGCCGCACCACCGCGACTATCGGCATCGGCCTTAGCCAGCACAACTCCCGTCAGCGGTAAGGCATCATTAAAGGCCTTAGCCGTAATGGCAGCATCTTGGCCGGTCATGGCATCGACCACAAATAGGGTTTCAGCTGGGTTTACCGCCGCGTGCAGCTGCTTAATTTCATCCATCATTACTTCATCGATGGCCAAGCGACCGGCGGTATCGACAATCAGCACATCGGCAAAGCGTAGCTTAGCTTCAGCAATAGCGGCGTTGACAATATCGACTGGCTTTTGTGAAATATCCGAGGGGAAAAATGTTGCCTCAACTTCTGTTGCCAGCGTTTCTAGCTGCTTGATCGCGGCGGGGCGATAAACATCAGCACTCACCACCATCACTTTTTTGTTTTCTTTTTCTTTTAGAAACCGCGCCAGCTTGGCCACCGAGGTGGTCTTACCCGCACCTTGCAGACCCGCCATCAATATTACGGCCGGTGGTTGCACAGCCAAATTAAGGCTTTCATTGGCTGAGCCCATTACCTGCTCTAGCTCATCACTTACTATTTTGACGAACATCTGCCCGGGGTTAAGGCTCTTGCTGACATCAGTACCCAATGCGCGCTGCTTAACCGCCTCGACAAAATCCTTTACCACAGACAGCGCGACATCGGCTTCCAATAATGCCATCCGTACTTCGCGCAAGGTGCCTTGAATATTCTCCTCAGTCAGGCGAGCCTGTCCGGTAATATTTTTCAGGGAAAGGGAAAGGCGATCACTTAGGTTCTCAAACATACTCTGCTATTCTCTAGGATATTGATGTTGCTTTAGTATAAATAAGGCAAGATAAGCCGATCTGTGCTGATACAGTTGCTTTACCTTGGCTAAACTGTTGAAGTATAACCGAGCTGCTGTGGCTAACACACACCCTGCAGCAATTTTTATTCTCTAATTAGATATCCGGCGCTTTTTCAATGATCACCGCAGTTAACACGCTTGCTATATGCCTTTATTTACTGGCCTCCTGTTTGCTCGGGCTAAACTTGCTTAAACCTGGCAAGCCACCCAAACGCAGCCTGATTTTTAGCATCGGCACGATTGCGGTTATTGCCCACGGTTACAGTGCGATCAACAGCGTGTATTTTCAGCAGCAAATTGACTTCGGGGTTTTCCGAGTCTCCTCGCTGATTTTTTGCCTGATCACCGCCATCAGTTTGATCAGTATTTTACGCCGCCCTACCAGTAACTTATTAGTCGCGTTATTTCCCTTGGCCGCCTTAACTATTATTGGCTCTACCCTCTCATCCCCTGTCCATCAGGTTAGCCGCGACATAACCGCCGGTTTGTTCAGCCACATCCTTATTTCAATGCTAGCTTATAGCTTGATCAGCATCGCCACTATTCAGGCGATAGCCTTAGCACTGCAAGAGAGGCATTTAAAGCACCACCACATGGGCGGTATTTTAAAAGCGCTGCCGCCGCTGCAAACCATGGAGCAAATCTTATTTGAGTTGATTTGGGTCGGCACGGTGCTGCTGACATTATCGCTACTCACCGGGTTTGTGTTTCTCGATGATATTTTTGCCCAACAGCTCGCCCATAAAACCTTCTTTAGTATTAGCGCTTGGCTGATATTTGCGATTTTACTGTGGGGTCGCCACCAATTGGGCTGGCGCAGCCAAACTGCTGCTCGCTGGACTTTTGGAGGTTTTATCTGCTTAATGTTGGCATATTTCGGCAGTAAATTCGTGCTCGAATTACTGCTCAGTTAACGCCCCACCTATCTTGCCTGCAACTATTGTTTGTCTGCAACTATTGCCTCGGCGCCGCTTTTTCTCCAAGATAGCTACCCATGAATAATAAAAGGAACACCACTCGTTGAACGAGTTATCGTTAGAAGTACTCTTTGCCATCCTGGCAGTCTTATTAGTTTTATCGGCTTTTTTCTCCAGTTCTGAAACTGGCATGATGTCGCTCAACCGATATAGGTTGAAGCACCTGCGGAAAAAAGGCCACAAAGGCGCCCGACGTGCTGCCCGCTTGCTAAAACACCCCGACCGTTTAATAAGCCTGATTCTGATCGGTAATAATCTGGTGAATATCTTTGCCTCGGCCATCGCCACAATTATCGGTATCCGACTATTAGGCGACCCCGGTATTGCCGTAGCCGGTCTTGCGCTCACCATCGTGGTACTGATTTTTGCCGAGATCACCCCCAAAACCATTGCGGCTTTTCATCCTGAGAAGATAGCCTTTCCGGCCACTGCTATTTTGGTGCCCTTATTAAAAATAATGTACCCATTCGTTTGGTTGATCAATATAGTCACCAACAACCTACTGAAATTGCTGGGTATCGATACCAGCAAGCTTGGCGAAGAACAACTGAGCCCAGATGAACTGCGTTCCATCGTCGGTGATGCCGGCCCTCATATCCCGCAACGCCACCAAGGCATGTTGCTGAATATTCTCGACCTAGAGCAAGCTACCGCCGAAGACATTATGATTCCGCGTAATGAGATCAACGGCATTGACCTCGATGACGACGATGAAAAACTACTGGCCCATTTACGCTCACTTGAGTTCACCCGTATCCCGGTATACCGAGATGACATCAACAATGTGGTCGGCATATTGCACCAACGGAATGTCAGCCGGGTGATTAACGAGTACGGCGAAATCGATCGCAAAAGTTTGATGAAGCAAATTAAAGAGCCGTACTTCACCCTCGAAACAACCCCACTACATACACAACTGGTTAACTTCCAGCGCCAACAACGGCGTATGGGGCTGGTGGTTGATGAATACGGCGTAGTACAGGGTTTGGTGACACTGGAAGATATTTTGGAAGAGATTGTCGGCGACTTCACCTCCAACTTGACGGATCAGATTAAAGATATCGAAAGCCAAGCCGACGGCAGCTATATCATTCACGGCACCGCCACCATTCGCGATATCAATAAGGTGCTAGCGGGCGAACTGCCCACCGAAGGACCGAAAACCCTCAATGGTCTATTACTGGAAAACCTTGAATCTTTCCCCGACGGCAGCGTCTGTATTCGCGTCGAAAATTATAATTTTGAGACTCTAGAAATTAAAGATAACATCATCCAAACGGTGAAAGCGGAACTCTCAGCCGAGAGAACCAAAGAAGATGAAGATTAAAAACCCACTAAAGTAGCAAATGCTTATTCATTTGCTTAAGGCGAATCCTAACTACCTCCATCACTTGCGCTTTAGCCGGCTCAGACATAGCTGACCAGTCAGTAATTTCTTGCGAGCTGCGATAACAGCCATCGCAGATATTGTCTTCACTCAATACACAGATTGAAATGCAGGGCGATTTTACAAACGTAACGTCACTCATCTATCAACCCTCGGCCTTTAATGAGCGCGCATAGCGCTGACCATTCTCGACGTAGTGCTGGGCGGAATACTCCAACCCTTGTTGTTGCTTAGGACTTAGTTGACGCTTTATTTTAGCGGGTGACCCCACGACTAAAGAGCCGTCGGGGATTTCCATATTCTCTGGCACCAAGCTATTGGCACCAATCAAACAATACTTGCCGATTTTTGCGCCATTGAGGACTACCGCATTGATACCAATTAAACTGTAATCTCCAATGGTACAGCCGTGCAACATCACTTTATGACCAATGGTTACTCCCTGCCCCACGTTTAATGGACAGCCGGGATCAGTATGCAGCACCGAACCATCTTGAACATTGCTATCATCGCCAATGGTAATCAACTCATTATCGCCACGGATAACTGCGTTAAACCAAATACTGGCATTGTGACCAACGCTGACATTGCCGATAACGGTCGCATTATCTGCAATGAAGCAATCCCCCTTCAGCTCAACCTTCAAATCATCAAGACTATAAATCACCAATCCATCCTCTGTATTTTTAAAGCGCACCATTATAACCAAAACTGAGGCCGCGGTTAGTCGCCACTTAACGAAAGCGGCTATTCATCTAAAGTCCGTCATCCACAGTCAGCTATCCAAAGTAAGGGGCAACCTCGCATCAAAGGCCTTGTTCATCAACTCAATGACCATCCGCGCGGTGGCACCCCAGACGCTGTACTCACCATAGATAAAGTTGGGCACATTGATAGTGCCTTGGGGATAGATCTTGGGCGTAAACTGTAGGTTACTACGATCCACTAAGAAGGCCAGCGGGACTTTAAAAATACTGTCCAGCTCCGCCAAATTTGCGCTCAATGCTACCGCATCGCTCACCACACCGACAAAGGGCGACACTCTAATACCGGTACTTGTTAGTTGCTGATCCAACTCGCCAATAAAGCGAAACTGCCGTGGCTCAAGTGCTACCTCTTCCCAAGCCTCACGCAAAGCCGTCTGCAATAAACTACTGTCCTGCGCATCGTGTTTGCCACCCGGGAATGCCGATTCTCCCGCATGTAAATTCAAATGCGCTGCCCGACGGGTTACTATCAAACTCGGCTCAGTACCGCCTTTGGTAATCGCCAACATCACCGCTGCTTCGATAAAATTACCTGCGATTCGGCTTGGCTGATGATCCAGCAATGCCCGTTCTAGCGCCGCTAATACCTCAAAATCTGTCACTTTTCTGCTAACTCCAACGGCTTAAAAGCGTGAATATATCACTCAAATACCTAATGTTAATTATAGGTTTATATCTCAAGTTACTGATAATTAATTAAAAAATAAAAAAACATATAATTCGAAGTCAAGAGAGGCAATGGTAAACCCCATTAATTTAGGAGTAGTATTTAAACCAAGGCGATAGCAACTTGCCACTACTAGTTATCTCAACCTAAGGATATGGTATGAGCCAGAATATGCCCAGCTTTGATAGCTTACTCGAACTTGCCCAGCATTCGCCTGAGGAATTTGAGCAGCTACGTAATAAGCTTGCCAACGATATTATTGAGGCCGCACCACAATCACAGCGCATTCGTTTACGCGGCCTGCAATTCATAATCGACAGTAACCGTCGATTATCTAAAAACCCATTAGGCGCCTGTATTCGAATCTCTCAAATGATGCATAACTCGTTTGAGGATATGCGCCAAGCACTTAATGGCTCAATACAACGACCAACCAAAACCCGACACAACGCTGGAGTTATAACTTTCCATCGCAACTCAGAAAACTAAGCCGCTACACACCAAGTCATCTCTAACAGAATCAACAGATCCAGCCATGTTCAGTGCTGTTTAGCTTCAGAGGGCGTGGGTTATCAACCGATGCAGCTGAACAGTGCTGAGCATGGCGGCAACCCAGCGACACAACATCCAACCAAAACCAACTCTCAGCATCAAAAACAGCGTTCTGAATTCGCAAGCTAAGTCACTGAACCCGTTATCGGT
>JBNMPW010000048.1:0-18633 GCA_051277205.1 Oceanicoccus sp.
GGGAGGGGTTGCAGACTCAAATGCGCTGTACACTATTTTGACAGGCGGTAACGATCTACAGGCGTTTGGAGTTGGTGGTACTGATGTGGCCGGCTTGACGGCCGATGCTCAGGCTGTCGCCACGTTTGCCCAGGATTTAATCAATGCCGGTGCGGAAAACATATTGATTGTTAATGTTCCAGACCTAGGTGCAGCACCCATAAGCGATGGTAACGAAGGTTTGGTTACGTCTCTTACTCAGTTTTTTAATACTGAGTTACAAAACTCTATTGCAGGGCTGGATCCTACCAAGGTTAATTTTCTCGATGTATTCACTATAACTCAAGAGTTAGTGGCCGATCCTGCTTTGTTTGGTTTAAGTAATGTTACTGAAAGCTGCCTGGCGGTTACTGCTGGTGTTGGGGGCGCGATTTGTGATGATTTCTTGTTTTGGGATGACCTTCACCCGACCGCGGCTGGCCATCAGCTTATTGGGGACGCCGCTTTTGCTGCCGTAGTGCCTGTACCTGCCGCTGCGTGGCTTTTTGGCTCGGCACTGATTGGTCTGGCGGGCATGGGTCGACGTAGATAGTTGGTGGCATTTTCGCAGTCCTCCAGTTGAGGCAAGGGTAGCTAGCCGAGCCTCTTCTTCTGGGCGACCAAAGGAATAAATCAAGAAAAAGCTGCCTAACGCCGTGGCCAGATTTACTTCACCACTACAGATGAGGCCTCTATTAGAGGTGCGAGAATCAAGGGGGCAGAGTAACAATTACAGAGAACTAACCTTCTTCGCGCCTTTGATTTTGATCTATCACCCTCATATGTAGTACACCCACAGAGCGATGTAATTGGGCGCCTCTTCTTTTGGTTCTGTTTGCTTTAGACGAGCAAAGCAAATGAACTCGCTGCCGGGCGACCCCAACGACCTTGGCCTTGACTTTAAAATCGATCAATTACAATGACATCAATAGTTAGGGGGATAGCAAAAAATAAAACTTTCTTAGCGAGCCATTCTTCCAGAAAAATCCCAAGAATTTATAGTAATAGGGGAAATTCTTATAGAGTATTCGTCACTTTTTCTACTCATAAGCCAGCGTGATAAATCTTCATTGCTACCTTGTAAGTATTTATTGATAACCTGTTCTAGGACATTTTCTGAGTCATATTTCACAAGCGTTATATTCGCTTTGCCTCTAACACCGTGATATGGGTATTCATTAGTAGCAATTTCAAAGCCGATTTTTTGGGTATTTTTAAGGGTTTTTATAATATGAGAGTTTTTGTGCGACGCTGCCCATAAAACGCCATCTTGATGAACATACCAAAGAGAGCCGATCGTTGGATATCCATCGTTATTGTTAAAAGATATTCTCAATGGTGTTTTGGCTTGATCTAGATATTCAAATATTTTGGCTTTTGACCAAGCGCTCTTTGGATGAATTTTCATACTAAATTACCTACTTTAGAAATCTTGTTGGCCGTATATCGCCGAGTTAATAGGGTGCAGTAAAAATTGACTATTAAACGATTTATTAAATCTATCGCTGAACTGCATCTACAGAATCAAAGAGTCCGGTGTTAAAGCAAATTTTAACCGATGGCACACAGGTATACGATGTTTATCGGCGCTGTCAATTAACCTCAACCCAGTTTTATAACAAGCTAGATCAATTTATTTCGATTTCCTTCTAGCCCTGCCGGTCGACCCCGGTAACCTTGACTATAAATTAATCGTATAACTAGTCGTCTACCCTCGTCAGCAAATCACTGGCACTATCAAAATCATAGTCTTCTAATGCTGTTTGCACTTTGCTTAGCGTGCTGCGCAGTTCATCACTAATAGCTTTGGTCATCAATTGCTCTAATAGCTCGGCGGCATCAGCGTCATAATCGCTGACTTTACGGGCTATCTGCGCTAGCATTTCTATCGCGTTATAAATTGGCTGTTCGCTACTATTGCTGTCTTCGCTAGCATTTACTTTACCTGCAGGTAACTGCTGGCTTGGTGTTTCCAATGTGCTTTGAGACTGCATAAACATTGGGCGGATGTCGGCTAAGACTTCATCTAATGCGTCGATCACGGCGGTTAATTGCTTGCTAATAATGTCATTAGCTTGTTGGTGGTCACAACTATGTTCTAATAATTGGCTCAGCTCCTGTAAGTGTCGCGCGCCTATATTGCCAGCATTGCCTTTTAAGGTATGAACCAAGAGAGCTGCGTTATTCCATTCTAGCTCGCCCCAGACATCACTAAAACGTTGTTTGAAATCACTTTGGCCGTCGATAAATTTACGCAATAATTTTTGATAAAGTGCAGGGTTTTGGTTGCAGGTTCGCAGCCCCGCTTTGGCGTTGATAACAGTAAACGGATAGTTTTTATCTTGATTAATATTCGCTTGCGGTTTACTCATAACAGGCTTGCCTTGCTCGTCACGGATTAACGCAGGCTCGCTAGGTGAGATCCATTCTGCCATAGTATTAAG
Source organism: Oceanicoccus sp. (assembly GCA_051277205.1). Classification (GTDB taxonomy): domain Bacteria; phylum Pseudomonadota; class Gammaproteobacteria; order Pseudomonadales; family Dasaniaceae; genus Oceanicoccus. The sequence goes on from JBNMPW010000048.1 coordinate 2,463, forward strand.
CATAGCCTCCATGTGTATCGGTTTAGTAATATGGCCGTTCATACCGGCGGAGATTACTTTTTCTCTAGCGTCAGTCATGGCGTTGGCAGTCATCGCCAGAATGGGCAGGTGAGGAGAAAACTCACGAATCTTACGGCTGGCGGTATAGCCGTCCATTACTGGCATCTGTAGATCCATCAAGATGCCGTCGTAATGATTTTTGCGGGCTTTCGCTACTGCAATTTGGCCGTTCTCGGCCAGATCAACGTGCATATAAGCCTCTAGCAATAAGTCAGTGGCCAGTTCTTGATTAAGAGCATTGTCTTCGACTAACAAAATTCTACTGCCAGTCAGTTTTGACTGACTACTGGTATTTGCTGGTGCACGCGATGAGGCTTGTTGGGGGGCATCGTCGTCACGGCTCATCAACCCCATGATGGCTGTGCTGCGTTGTTCTTGGTTAGTCTCACTATACTCAAACCAAGCGGTGAAAAAAAAGGTGCTGCCTTTGTCTGCTTCACTTTCCAGCCAAATTTTGCCACCCATTAACGCCACCAGATTTTTACTGATGCTAAGGCCTAGTCCAGTGCCACCGTACTTACGGGTGGTAGATGTATCGGCTTGGGTGAATGGCTGGAATAAGCGTTTTTGTTGTTCAGGCGTCATGCCGATGCCGGTATCTTTAATAGTAAACTGCAGTTTTATTTTATTGTTATGCCGTTCGCTAACTTTAATGCCAAAAACGATTTCACCCTTATCGGTGAACTTCACCGAATTGGAACCCAGGTTCAATAACACTTGATGAAGTCGTAGCGAGTCGCCCACTAATTGGCGAGGTACTTCTTTGGCAATATCAAATAATAGCTCAAGGTTTTTTTCATGGCTCTTGATGCCCAATAAAGTAGACATGTTTTGCATGGTGTCATCAATTTGGAACTCTAATTGCTCTAATTCTACTTTACCCGCTTCAATTTTTGAAAAATCAAGGATGTCATTAATAATACCTAGTAACGATTCTGCGGCTTGATGAACTTTGCCGATATAGTTTTGAGCTTTGCGGTTGAGATCGGTGCCTAAAGCCAAATGCGACATACCGATAATGGCATTCATTGGAGTACGAATTTCGTGACTCATATTAGCGAGGAAATCGGACTTGGCTTGGCTGGCGTCTATTAATGCTTTTGCAGCATTATGGCTAGCAGTAACATCGCGAAGTGCGACCACAGTTAACATGGCGTCAGACAATTGAATTGGCGTAAGGGTGGCTTCAATATATAAGGCGTCCCCGTCTGCCGTGTTTATCATCAATGCAGTGTCATCCAGAACACTAAGAGGGCTAGGCTGTTCAAAATAAGCTGTTATAGCTTCATGCACAGCTTGTTGTTGGCTGTTAATAAATATTGGCGTGAGCTCGCTGCCAATTAAGAAATCGTGGTCATAACCAAGTAGTTTTAGTGCTGCATTGTTGGTGTCTTTGATACGCGCGTTACTGTCTAGCATCAGCATAGCGGTGGGTGCGGACTGCACAACTAGCTGGGTATCTTGTTCTGATTGTTGCAGTTGGTCTTGTTTTTGTTTCAGTTCAGCTGTGCGGTCGCTGACAAGTTGTCCTAGTTCTTCGCGGGAGCGACTAGATATTATGTGGGCTCTTTTACCGACATAGAGCATAAAGCCGGAAATTGAAATAATGGTTACCAGCGTAATAAATAACGTGATGAACAGCAAATTACGAATGCCGTAATAATCGTAGAGTACTTCGTTCAGATTGATTTCGGCGGCCATCGCAAAATGATAGGTATCTAGCCAGCGCCACACGCCGATCACGGGTTCATCTAAATAGCCTTGGTATTCATAAAGTTGGTTGAGCTTAGGTTGTGCTATTACCTCAGGAATAATTGTTTGGCTGGCATAGTCATCAATGTTTAAAATGAGTATAGATGACAGTGTGTCATTCAGTTTTTTGTTTTCGATCAGGCTCGCTTCAAAGCGAGTACTGGTCAATGCGACGCCTTCTTTACTGACCGCATATACTTCGCCACTTCTGCCGATATTAGAAGCGCGAAAAGCACTTGAGAAGCCGAGTTGTGGGTCAATACTCAATGAAAAAATAGCGATGATTTTACCTTTATTATCGATTACTGGTGAAAGGAAAAACATCGTTGCTTGGGTGGTTCTTGCCGGGCGATTATTGGAGAGCTTCACTTTATAAGAAACCGGTGGTACTAATACAGTTTCGCCTTCCCATGCGCGTTTTAAATACTCAGGAGCTTGCTCAACTAATACATTGATATCACCTATGTTGTCATCTCTAGTTGAGGCGGAGTTGATATTATCAGTGCTAATAATGAAAAACTCAGTGGTAGGGGTCAGGTTAATTCGACTACCTACATATGAGCGAATTTTATCAAGTGTATCTGAATCCTTTATTATTTCAGTATTTATCTGATTACTATCGCGTTCATTATTAATCTTTCTTGACTGAATAAGTGCCTGCGTCAGAATGAAAAATTCTTCTGTCAATAGCAGTTGGCTCTGTAATTTCTTTTCGTTGATCCATTCGTCAAGTATGGTTTCAGTGCCATCTTGTGCGAGAGTCAGCTGTTGTTGGTAGGTATCAAAGGCACTTTGTTTGAAGTTATGAAGTGCCAGTAAAGTTAAGACGCTAAATGCAAAACAGATAAAGCTTATTAGTCCAATTAAGCCATTGCGGGATCTAGTGCTACCGAAAAAATCACTAAGTCGATTAGATCGCAATAATCGATTAATTATAATGATAATAACGATGAAAATTAATATAAAAACAATGACGATATAAGTGGTGAGTTGTTGGCTTCTATTTTCCGGTTGTGTTTTTAATGTTTGTGCTTCAATTAGTTGGGGTAGTGATTTATCGCCATGCCATTTGCTGCGTATCTTAGTTAGCTTATCAGTTTTAAGTTGTTCAATGCCCCAATTCAATAGCGCTTGTAACTCTTGTTCGCCCTTGCGAATGCAGATATTTTTGGGCTCAGATGTTGCGTTAGGAAAAGATTCGAATTGTAAGGATTTTAGATCATAATTGGCTGCCCAGTGATAGCTGTATGCTCGGTGACTTAGAAACACATCCAGATCACCATTGGCTACTTGGATGACCCCTTGGCGAAAGTCCGAGGTGGTAACGATATCAAAAGGGCGGTCTAATTTGTGAATGTAGTCGCGAAGCGTTGTGCCAGCATTGGCTCCGACAACATCTTGTTGGCTCCAGTTTTTTGGGTCTGCTAGTGCTGGATTTTTTTTGTTAATTATAAATCCGGGGTTGTGGTAAACCAAAGGTTGGGTGAAGGAAAATATGTGTGAACGTTCTGGAGTTTGTGCACAAACTGCCAGCATATCGATGTCACCGGTTTTTAAGGCCTCAATTTGTTGCTCCCAACTTTTCGGTGCTTTGGCATTAAATCGCACGGGCAGTATTTTATCTAAGGCTTGATACACATCGTGTGCTAAACCGCTTGGCAGGCCTTGGCGGTTGATGAAGTCATCAGGGGGTAAATTTATGCTGGGGCTGTAATTGATAACCGGATGAAGCTTTGCCCATGCGGCCAGTTCAGTTGGTATTTGCTGTAAGTCTGTTGAAGATTCGTTGCTACCGACAACACCGCTTTCAATTGACTGCGCTGCTGAGAGTAATGGCAACGCCATTACGATACTGAGCAGCCATAACACGACAGTAGAAAAACGTTGACGGGTGTTTTTCAAAACCTATCTCCAGGGTAAGTAAGCATATATTTATAGTTTTAATTAGGCCTAGCAGCATAAACGGCGAGGTGGCTCAAGTCCATAAGCCACCCTCAATGCTTGGTATTAGCATGGCTATAGATTGCTGTTCATTACACGTTGATTAGTTAATTATCAAGCTTGCTTTCGCGTCGTGGATGATGAAGTTGTTAGGCGACTAGATAATGTCAATTCGGCCGACGGCTCGCGCAAAATTTGTTCACCAGCCAGGCTTGGCAGGAGCTGAATATGAAGTTGCGTTCAAGTGTGCTCTTTATTTCAGGCTTAGCTGCAACTAACAGCTTACAAAAGTTGGTGACCAATCGCTAAGCCGCCGACGATGAAGCAATAATATGAAAAGTACCTGAGTTGTGCATTGCGCACCAGTTTGATCATCCACTGGCAGGCAAACAAGCCGGTAATAAATGCCGCTAAGAAGCCTGCGGTTAGTACGCCCACTTGATCATCGCTAACAATAACTGCGCCATCCATTAAATCTTTGGTAATCTTGCCGAGTATCAACGGTACTACCATCAAAAATGAAAAGCTGGCGGCTTTGCTGCGATCAACACCTAGTAATACCGAGGTTGAGATGGTGGCGCCTGAGCGAGATATACCCGGCAGAATAGCGATGGCTTGGGCCAAGCCGATAATCACTGAATGTTTAAAGCTTACATCTCTTTCAGTATTCTTGGCGTTATCGGCAACGATTAATAAGAGACCGGTGACCCACAACATCATGCCTACTAATAAAATTTGGCGGTCAAACAAGCGTTCCATTTCATCAGCAAATAACACGCCGATAGCAGCAGCGGGGATCATGCTAATAACGATTTTTAGTGAAAACTGAAATTCTTCATTGTTATTAAATTTGAATAAGCCAGCAACAATACGGCGTACCTCTTTCCGGTACACCAGTAGCGTTGCGAGAGCGGTGGCTAAATGAACCACCACGGTAAACATCATACTTTCTTGAGGAATACTGGTGTCGCCCAACAGGGCTTTCCCCAGCTCTAAATGACCGCTGCTACTGACAGGCAAAAACTCGGTAAGGCCTTGAATAATACCGAGAATAATGGCTTCAAAAAATGACAATTTGCTCTCCCTGTGTGGCTGCAGTTATTGTTGTGGCGGCTAGATGCTATCGAATATTGGCTTAAAGAGTAGTATGAATTCCCCCTGTTTGCACCTCTAGTCTATGTGAATATGACGGGTGTCCCTCTAGCCTCATGGCATACTTAAAGAGTGATCAAGACGATGCTTATAAAAAACTAGGATGTATGGTTGTTTGTTAGCCGGCGCTAAGCTTGGCTTGTATCAAATTACTTAGGGTGCTCTGGGGCAGATTGACTTAACAGTTGAGTAGCGGTTAGCCCAATGGCCGCCTTTTAACTAAGCTATGATCAAAATAGTTGGTCACCATTGAGGCTATAGTTTCTAACACTCAAGCCCTGTTGTTGTAACGCTGCCAACAAGTGCTGGCTGTCCTCGCGATTGAGAAAATCCCCAATAGTGATGTTCTGCTCACCGTTCTGTTGTGTGCATAGGCAGATGCTGACGGGGTCCCAGTGATGGGCTTGGTTGGCGACTAAAATAGCTGTTTTTTGTTTTTTCAGCTGCCAGACTTGCTGTGGTTTTCCATTGCCTTTTTCGACAATAATGTGATCGCCAATAAAATGCACAATATGGCGTTGATTCTGCCGTCGGCAGACCATAAATAAGGCGCCCCCGAGGGCCGTTATTTCGAGACCGGCAACCGGCAAAATTAACCAGGCGCCAATCAAGCTGAAGAGCGTAGCGACAAGGCCGGAGAATAAGCTGACGGCGATAAACAGCTGTTTATTGGTTTGCCAAGATGCCGATTGATTGGGGCTGGCAATGACGCTGGTGGTATGACGAGCGCAAGCATGACCTGCGTTGCGGGTGTGCACCCCCTCGGCAGGATAGTAGTCAGCACATACAGTGATCATATGTTGCTCCCCTGTTATGATAGTTTGATTGTACTCTTTTAAGTTTGAAAATCACCTGTAGAGGAATTGGGTTATGACCGTGATGACAACAGCATCCCAGTGGTTTATTAGCGCGGTGGAATTAGAGCAGTGCTACCAGCAGCAAAATGTAGTGGTTATCGACTGTCGTTTTTCTTTGGCTGATACCGACGAGGGCGAGGCGCTCTATCAGCAAGGACATATCCCCGGTGCTCATTACTTTCATCTTGACCAGCATATGTCGGGCGAAAAATCCGCTCACGGTGGCCGCCACCCATTGCCTGATGTGGCACTGTTACAACAAAGCCTGCGCGATGTTGGCGTTAATAGCGATACCCTCGTAGTGGCCTACGACGCCAACCGGTTCGCTTTTGCTTCTCGCTTATGGTGGTTGTTGCGCTATATCGGCCACGATCAGGTGAAAGTGCTGGATGGCGGTCTTGGCGCATGGACGGCGGCTGGGTTTAAGGTATGCGATCAATTACCGACACTGAGTAAAGACCACGTCGGCGATATTGTTGCCGATCCGCAGGCTCAACGCTTAGTCGATATGACAACCGTTAAACAGGTGCATCAAAATGCTTGCACCACCTTGGTGGACTCGCGAGAAGAGCTCCGATATCAGGGGCTGGAAGAACCGATTGATCCGGTGGCGGGACATATAAAAGGTGCGCTGAACTATCCATGGGCGGCGGTGACTGACCAAGAGGGCTTCTTTACCGGTTTAGTGCCGCAGCAGCAACGTTGGCAGACGGTGCGGGATGATCAATTAGTGGTCTACTGTGGCTCTGGCGTTACTGCCTGTGTCAACTTGTTAGCGCTCGCTGAAATTGGCCGCGATGATGCCAAGCTGTACTCAGGGAGCTGGAGTGATTGGTGTTCGTATTCAGAGAATGTTTGTGACTAGAAAGGGCAGCGCGAGTGGCCGTTGATTTTTTCGCCGGTCATTGGGTGAATGAATTGCAAATCAGTCGCGTGTAGCTGTAAGCGCTCAGCCATCGTAAATGCCTTTTCATGGGCATAAAACTCACAGCCCAAAATAGGATGACCAATCTCTGCCAAATGCACCCGTAGTTGGTGAGACCTTCCGGTTATCGGTGTTAGTAATAATCGACTGCGGTCAGCTTGTTGATCAATAAGTGGGCTGGTTGGCGGCTTCATTAGTTGGCTAATTAGTTGGTAATGGGTCAGCGATTTTTTACCCTCTTCAAAATCTACTTTTTGTTTTGGTCGGTTAGGCCAGTCACAAATCAGCGGTAGTTCGATGTCGCCTTCCGGCTGCTCGGGTGTACCATAAACAATCGCCTGATATTGTTTGCTCACCAAGCGATCGGAAAACAAACGATTGAGTGCGCGATGGCAGTCGGCGTTGAGGGCCACCACCATAATACCCGAGGTATCTAAGTCTAGACGGTGGGCCATACGCGCTTGCGGGTAGTCGAGTTGTAGGCGGCTGATTAAACAATCATGATTGGCGGGGTGCTTCCCCGGAACCGATAACAAGCCGGAGGGTTTGTTAACCAGCAGTAGATGCTCATCTTCCAGCAGAATCTCGACCTGCTCTTTGCAAAAAGGCACGATATGCGGTGCTTTTTCTTCTGCTGGCGGTGTTGTGCCCGTAGCTATAGATAGAGCTTTAGTTAAAGCTGCCGTCGGGGCGCAAGTGTTACTTTGGTTTGTCACGAGATATAAGCCAATTAAAAGTTGGCAGTATGAGGTATGCGCTGTCAATAGTGAACTATTGAAAATGAGGTTGTGTAATGATGGGGTGTCAAACTAAAGAAAAGTCTTCATTAGTATGCATCTATGAAGCTGGTGAAGTGGTCAGTTGATGACAAATTAACACCGTATTTACAGCCGCTGCTACCCTCTGTAAAGGTTTGCTAATAACAATAAAGATCGATATTTCGTCGAATTAAAACTGCTATTATTCTCAACAGTACGTTACTCGGTTTACGCCCATCAGTTTAGCGGCTATTCATTTTGCTTGGAGATTTTTATGAGACCTATCGCGTTATTTTTATTTTCATTGATGTTTTTTACGGTGCAGGTTCAGGCCGGAACTGTATTGGTAAGCGGTGCTAACCGCGGTATTGGTTTAGAATTCGTTAAGCAATATTCCGAGCAGGGTTGGACTGTTATTGCCACCGCTCGTAAACCGGCCAAGGCCGATGCGTTGAATGCGATGGCGAAATCCAACAGTAAAATTAAAGTAGAGCAGTTAGATGTGACGGACGTGAAATCCATCGCCGCTTTGGCCGCTAAATATAAAAGTCAGCCGATCGATATATTGATCAACAATGCCGGTGTGTTAGGCGATTATGAAAAACAAAAAATGGGTCAGTTTGATTATGATGAGTTGGACTGGGTGATTGATGTGAATACCAAAGGGCCGCTGCGTATGAGTTCGGCTTTTTTGGATAATGTTAAAGCCAGTGAGCAAAAGAAAATCGTGGTGTTGGCCAGCGCTTTGGGCTCGATCACCATGGGGCCAAATATCCGTGATATGTACTGGTATAAAATTTCCAAAGCCGGTATGAGCATGGCAATGGCTTCACTACAAAAAGATTTAAAGTCTGAAGGAATAACAGTACTGCGATTAGGACCGGGTATGGTAAATACCGATTTATTGGCAGAGTCTGGTGCCGGTGGTAAAGGTATAGAGCCGCCTAAAAGTGTTGCCGGTATGATGGCGGTCATTGCGATAGCTGATCCGAAGATGGGCAAAAAATCTTATAACTATGATGGTAAGAAAATCCCAAACTAAAGGCCGATATTAGTTAGTAATCTCTTCATAGCATCTTGCAGGGTCAGAACAAGAATTTTACGCAGTCTGTATAGTTTGTTCTGACCCTCCCCAGTTAGAGGCCGCGGGCACCTGCTTATTTGGAGTGAAGGCCAAGCTCTCAAACTTGGCCTTACCGTCACTTAACGCCCTTGAGTACGGCGACAGCCCCATCAAGTACAATCAGCTTTAATTCATTAATTGCGAACCATAGAGCTTACGTACTTTGTCGTTATCGCTGGTTGATATAGCCATCACGTCGCCCCCGCCGTTAATATCAACCAAAGTTAAAGAGCGAATATCAACGCCTAAGTCAGAAATGCCTCGCGAAATTTTTGCCAATACACCAGGTTTATTCTCAACTTTCAATAATAGAGTTTCATCTGTAACAACCGCATAGCCCTTGCTGGTCAGCAAGGCTAAACTTTCATCATCTTTGTCGACCACTAAATTGATGATTGAATCATGGCCTAGCCGCTGAAAACTGAGGTCGCGGATATCAATATTATGCTCACTGAGTAGCTCTGTAACTTCGGTGACGGGGTTTGCTGTTCCACAAATAATACTAATTTGTTTCATAATTTTTTACCTCTGCAGGATGTAACAGCATATCAGTAATCAAATCGTCTACGTGCTTCTTAGTCAGATAGGGCATTAACATAATATGTGAAATGCCATTTGCAGTTGCTAATTGCCACTTCTCTTTTATCGCAGCGTGCACCTGCGGAACAACAACGGTAATCGCATCTTTATTGCGCCATGCCTCAATACCGATTTTTTTTAATTCAGTGATGGTATATTCCGCCAAATCAAGAGAGGTTTGCAGCCTTTTCGCCAAGCCTTTCTTACCTAATCGCTTCATCGCGTACCACAGTATCAGTGGTGTCAGGCCATTTCTAGAGCCTGTTACCGTGGTATCAAGATTACCGATATAGGCAACCGAACGCGCGATACGATTAACGTGATCTTTACGCGCCAGCACTAAACCACAGGGGATCGGTGAACCAATAAATTTGTGACCACTGATTGAAATACTATCAGCGCCATCGGCAAAATCAAAACTTGGACGATCATCAAGAAACGGCGCCATTGCACCACACATAGCTGCATCGGAATGGATATAATAATGAGGGATAGCCATCTCTCGGATAATGTCTTGTATTTTTCCTATATCATCCTTTGCCTCGGTCATCGTGGTGCCAATGTTGGCAAAAATAATCGGCGGCACATCTCGATTAACTTTTAGTGTTTCACGTAAATCATCGTAATCAATCTCACCGTGTTTCTGGCTGCGAATCATGATGCTTCGCATATTCAAAAAGTGGAGATTTTTACTGACGCTGTAGTGAGTATCTTGCGAGTAATATACTATGCCATTGGGGTGCAGCTCGCGGGCTAAATAAAGACCGTATAAATTACCCTCGGTACCTCCATTGGTGACGTACCCCCACCAATTATCCTCAGGGGCCCGCAGTAACTCAGCCCAGAATGCCAGCACTTCACGCTCGTATTTTTTACTGCTATCTTTGTTAGTGCTGTCGACAAATGGATCGCCGACATTATTTAATGGGTAATTTAAAAAAGGCATCAACGCCTCAAAATTATAATCCCGCGCTGATGGATAGCCCATAACTCGACCGGAGTGGAGCTTCACGTAGTCGAGAAACTCTGCCAATTCGCTATGTACTTGATCCATATTGTTTTCTGTCATTACTCTCATCCATTGCTGTGCACTAAAAGCTGTCGCGTTAGTTAACGGCGCCCAGTCTATCTGAGGGGGTAGGAAAAAAGTCACCTTTATTACTTGATTTGGTATCTTAAATGAAAGATTATTCTCAATAAGTGAGGTTTTTGAGAATAAAGCTCTCGATAAGTATGCCATGCGGCATATTTTACCCCATTAAAGCCTCATCAAGGTGCATGCCAGCAAACGCGAGAACACGATGAAATTTGACAAATATGAGTGGCAGATACTGCAGGAACTACAAAAGAATGGCCGTCTCAGCAACCAAGAAATAGCCGACCGCATTGGCCTTTCGGCCACTCCTTGTTGGCGCCGTATTAACGAGCTTAACAACAGTGGTGTCATAAAACATTACGCCGCCATACTCGATGCAAAAAAAATCAACATCGGCGAGACGGCCTTTGCCCATGTCACTATTGCAAAACATGAAAATAGTAGCCGGGATTTTGAGGGTGCCATTGTATTACGTGATGAAGTGCTGGAATGCTACGCCAGCATGGGAGAGGCCGACTATCTCTTAAAATTAGCGATACCTGATGTGGCCGCCTACGATCATTTTTTACAGCGTGTATTATTTAAAATTCCGGCGGTCATCGATGTACGCTCGAACTTTGCATTGCGGGTTATAAAACAACAGACTGCATTGCCTCTCAGCGTTTATGACAGTCATCAAAATTCAGCTAACCAGTAAGCCCGTTACTACGCCGTAATCTGCACCACATAAGCGGTGCGGCAACATGCGGCTACTTCTTTGTCCAGCCATCTCCGGCGTCGACAAACTGGCCTGCAGGCGTTTTGCTGATAGCTTTTTGGCCGGCGCGCACTTCAATCGCTTCTAGACTGAGGTTATTTTTAGTTGCGATCTTCAGGTAGTGAGCTTTTCGTCGGTTGTTGATATCCTCGACCAACGCATTAACATCCCCCGAAGGTTTTATCGCCGCGATATAGCCGTTGCTGGTTTCACCGACTAGGCCCTCTAATTTGGCCCCGCTCAAATCGAGAGCAAAGGCGTGCGTGGCTAGAAGCAGTGTGACGGCAACCGCGGACAGAATTTGTTGTGAGATTTTTGCCATAGTCATAGTGTTATCCTCCTAGAAAAGATCGCTGTCTTCATCAAACAAGTCATCAAGTTCTTTATCCACTTTGACCCGTATTTCGTGTTCAATTTTTATATTCAAATTGATTGTGATCGGCTCATCTGGTGCTTTTATCTGCACTGTGGGCGTACAGGCCACCATCAGCAGCAGGCATACACATAATAGTATTTGCATATCGAATGCCTTCCATCGTGTTAAGGGTTGGAGTTGATTGAAACCATAAAATATCACTTTATACGACTCTCCAGTTCTTCTACCAACCTATCACTTAGTCGCAGGCTTTGTAACAGTGGATCCAGATTTTGTTCTAGGTTTATATTGAAATTGACTATACGGCCTTCAAAAAGTTCTAGATTTTTGCCTGCAAGAGATAGCCCCAGGGACAAATTTCCCGCTTCATCCAGTTCCACCTGGCTGCTTAGAACTTCATATTGAAAGTCGCTCAACAAATCCAATGCCATGCCGAATTCCGGGCTGCTAGCCGCTAAGCTACGGCTTGATTCATTGGCGATGTAGCGGATAGTACCGCCCGGGGGCAGAGCCCGAAGGTAACCGTCGGCTATGATGATGCGGCCAGCTGTCACAGTGACGGGTAGTGCGCCTTCTAAAGTCCCTTGAGCTTGTATATCCTGCCCCTCTTGCATAGCCACCATGTCGGCGAGTCGCCACTCTTTAGCGCGTAAGGTGACGCGATTTGATCTCGCGGCGAAGTCCCATTCGTAAGGTTTGGGTAAATAAACATTGCCCCCAAACACGCCGCTGGAAAATTCATTGATAGTGATTTTTTGATTATCGAAGTCCGTTGTCTTGGGGAGCGACAGCAGGGCGCGGGTGTCGAGTAGATCAAAACCCATGTTAAACCGCTCCATGGTGAACTCAACAGGCCGTTGGGTCTGCCATTGCTCAATACCCGACCACTGGGCATCGAGTGCGATACCTTCAAATGGGTACTCGTCATAGACACCACTAAAATCATTAATTTTGAGTTCGGATTGTTGCTTGAGGTCGGCCAATTCAAAACTAGAGCTTTCTAATTGGCTATTGAGGCTCATAGTCCCAGATGAGAGGGTGATTGCCACTCCCTTTTTGAGCAGCTTCAGATCATCTAATAGCGGTAGTAATGTCTCGCTCGCATAGGCTAGATCTTGGCTGCTCAAGCTGGTTTGGAAACGTCCTTGTCCATTGTTGAGGTTTACCTCGCCTTCCAAACTGCCGCGCATACTTTCGGCTACGTCTTTAAATGCCAACTCAATCCGGCTTTGCGAGGATGTTCCATCAACACCCAGCGTAAAGTTTATCGGGGGCATACGGTTTTTTCGCAAGCGCGCATTGAGGCGGGTCTCAATATTTGCCCGGACATAAACTTCGTCAGTAACTCCGAGGGCGGCGTCCAAGGTTAAGTTTTCCCACCGTAACTCGCTACTCTTATCGCCTAGGGCCAGTAGATTATTTGTCAGGCTAAATACCCAACTACCGCTCTCCGTGGGCGCGAAGAGGACATCACTTGGGTTGCTCCAGTGGACGGCTATAGTGTCAGTCCATCCCAGCCATTGCAGCGTTTCGGCGGGTAATGCCAGTTGCGCCGTGTCTAACAGCCCTCGCAGCTCTGTTGCTCCCAGCGTAAAGCTGAGTTTTCCTGCAGACAGCGTGACATTCAGTGCCAAATCTCCCGCTATTTTAGTGAGGGACGTAGATGACCCCATCTCCGCAACCGCATTAAGCGTGCGGGCCTGTAATTCGAGGGATGAATAGTCAAGCGCCGTAGCTGCATTTGGAAGCGTTAATTCAGCGGGGTGGCTCAAGTTGGCAGTGAATTGGCTAGTGCCATCCAAGCGCAGACTCTCAATAGCCGAGAGGTTCAGAGCAGGTTCCAGAGTTGTGTTCTGGTGTCGCAGCCAAGTCAGCGTTGGGGCATAATTCAGTTCGCCCTGAACGGCCCAATGCCATGCGGCTGAGTCAGCCGATGTCAGGGTGATATCCAGCGCTAACAGATGATTATTAGTGTCGTAAAGTTGAATCTCGGCGTTTGGATAGGCTTCCTCTCCTTGGGTGACTATGTTGGCGGTCAGGCGACTGCCTTGGTGCACGGATTGCATGTGTAATTGGAGTTGGTCGGACAATCGCAGACTGCCGCTAGCGCTGACCTTGGGTCCAGTATCTGGCTGGTAGTTTATCTGCCAGTGTTTTATATCCACCCATTCTACAGGCAGGGCATCGAGCATAGCGCGGGGAAAGTATTGCGCTAAGTTTATAGCGGCTGAGGTGCTTGCCGGTACTGAGGCTACCGTCTTCGTAAGTGACAGTTCAATTTTTCCCAGTGTGACGGATTGAGCCTCGCCATTTAATATTTTGCGCCAGCCATAGGTCATCGACAGAGAGGCGATGCTGACTTGATAACTGAGCTCGCCGTACTCGCCGCTGAAGTGAAGAGCGTCAATGCGTAATTGCTGGCGGGAAATTCTCAGCCGTTCATAGCGAAGTTTATCTACGCCGTAGCCCTGCAAATGTTGCTTGGCCTGTGCTTCTATAATAAGAGGGAATTTTTGATAGTAATAATATCCCACACCGATAACAACAATGAGAATGAGGCCTAATGAATAAAGAGCGATACGAGGTCGAGTCATCCTCAGTATAGTAATTCACAACAATACAATTGTCTGTATTGCATTACTGGCAAGTTGGAGTATTCATTTTTCACTGATTAATAGGGTATGTATTCCTAATCTAACGCTATAGTTGCTATCTGACCTAAAGCGGCATCGATCAGAGACCAGTCTTTCAATATACACAGTAGTTGATATAATTACTGATGAAAACAACCTTCAAACATGGCCATAAAAAAAGGACTAATCCATGCAGGATTTTATAGACTCAATAGATATCAGCAGGCTCACAGATACCGGACTGGATCTGGGCATTAACGTGCTACTGGCAATAACTATCTTGATTATCGGTATGTGGATTGCCAAGCGTGTCGATAATATGATCGGTGCACTCAGCAAAGGCAGTCAGCACGTCGATGAAACGCTGTTTAATTTTCTCGGTAGTTTGGCGCGCTATGTCATTATGGCCTTTGTCATAATCGCCGTACTAAATCGATTCGGTGTAGAAACAACGTCAATAGTCGCCATGTTCGGTGCCGCGACACTTGCCATCGGGCTAGCGTTACAAGGTGCCATGTCTAATATGGCCGCAGGCGTTATGTTGATGGTTTTCCGTCCTTATAAAAAGGGGGATTTTATCGATGCGGGAGGACGCTTCGGTTGTGTCGAAGAGATCTCGTTATTTACGACGATACTCGGAACCTTTGATAACCAGCAGATTATCCTGCCTAACGGCAAGGTCTGGGGCGATGAGATTGTTAATCATAGCCATCACCCAGTTCGCGGTGTCGACATGCATTTTGGCGTTGCCTACAATGAAGACCTAGATAAAACCCGTGCGGTCATTATGAGTGTACTCGACAAACATCCCCTCGTGCTGGATGACCCTGCACCTTTCGTAGAAGTTGAAACCCTGAACGACAGCTCGGTCGACTTTCTAGTACGCCCGTTTTGTGAAGGCGCCAACTACTTTTCATTACTCTATTCAATTCCCGAGCAGATCAAAAAGGCACTCGACGAGGCTGGTATCGAAATTCCGTTCCCTCACAGAAAGGTCATTCTGTTCAAAGGCGATGAATAGCCTTTACGGGTTAACTGCTATTATCTAATAAACGCGAGGGCCTGATTTTTCTAAACCCTCGGCACGTTAATGACCGCTAATGGCAGATATGAGAAGACAGGCCTCGATTGATTCGGGGCTTTTTTATGACGGCTATTTAGCCCTAAGCAGAGCCGGGATTAAAAATGGGTTGACTTGCGTGTGCTCCACATCGAGATACTAAACAATCTAGTGGTCTTTACCCTGATACAACAACTATGATGCACTAGGGTTTATGTATGTAAAGTCAAACCACCGTAAGCGCAAGCAGACGGAGCGCCAAGAACCATCGGCTTTTGCCGCTCGTTGCTACGAGCGTTCAGCTTCAGTCTGCTTCATCATTAATAGGCGTTGGTATAAACTATGAGTAAATCTCTGAAAGCTGCTCTGTTATCAGCCTTGGTATTTCCGGGCGTTGGCCATTTTGTATTAAAAAAACATCTGCAAGGTTCGCTACTGTCAGGCATATCGGTGGTATGCCTCTATTTTTTGCTTATGGCTATCGTGGATATTGCGCAACGCTTGAGTGAAAAAATTCAAAGTGGTGAGGTCCCTTTTGATGTCACCAAAATAACTCAATTGGTATCTCAACAGTTAGCGGGGAGTGATGGTCAGCTTGTCAATATCGCTTCTTTATTGTTTATGATTTGCTGGATAATAGGTGTTACTGACTCGTTTCGTATTGGCTGGTGGCAAGGAAAATCAGGTATTGCTTCCCCATAAAACATGGTCAGTATTTATATGACAAATGGGGTTACGATAATGCTAACCAAGCGCTTTTTGAGATTAGATACTGAGAAAGAGACCTACCCATGAAAAAAATAGCGAGCGATACGATTCAAAGGCCAGCGGTATGCCCTTTAGATTGCGCTGACACCTGCAGTTTACAGGTTGATATTAACCATGGCAGGCTTGAGAAAGTACGTGGTAGCCACAGCAACCCTTTTACTCGCGGTAAAATTTGTTCAAAGGTCGCCACCGGCTTGGTTGAGCAGGTGCATGGTAAACACCGGTTAACGCATCCATTACAGAGGATCGGCTTGAAAGGTCCGACTGCCCAATTTGAACGTATTACATGGCAGCAAGCGTTAGACCGAGTTTACGTCGAATTTCAAAAAAGTAT
>JBNMPW010000049.1:0-18568 GCA_051277205.1 Oceanicoccus sp.
AAGTGAGCTATCGGGAGTTGTTTCATTGGTCGTTGAAACTTATTAATCATACCTACACCATAAATAAGGTGATCACGCGATCAATACTAGGCAGTTATCACTTTGAAGTGGATATCATAGACTCAGACGGCTTAGAAAATGCGTGTCCTTAGCGACTAGCTTGGCTAACACTGTTCTTGTCAAGCTCAACTGGACACTTTCATTTGCGCTTTTCTGTTTAGTAAAGGTTTTAGATTTGAGGGCTTTGGAGCCGTGTTTGATAGTGGCTTTGTAGCGGGTGCCTGATTGTCTTTCGATTTTCAGAATATGAGACATAAAAAACTCCGCTAACATTTCAATTAGGGCACCTATCTGGCGCCCGCGTATCAGCAGCTATGTGGCATTGTCGTACTCCGGACGAATAGGGCGTTTGTTTCGCCTATACTCACATATGTTGTTGGATGGTTTAGATTGTTATGTCTAGCGTTCAAAAAGCTAGCGGCTAAAAATCATCACTGTTAACCCCGGTTTTCCTGTAGGGTCGCAATACGTTTATCTAAGGGCGGATGGGTTAAAAATAATTCCATCATACCTTTTTTAAATTTTCCACTAATACCAAAGGCTGTCATTTCGCCTGGCATATCATTGGGCAAACCTTGCTCACTTTTCAATCGCTGTAACGCCGCAATCATTCCTTGGCGGCTAGCTAGGTTAGCACCGGCTTGGTCGGCTCGGTATTCGCGCCAGCGAGAAAACCAAAACACGATGGTCGAGGCAAGAATACCAAGGATAATTTCTGCAACAATGGTGACAATGTAATAACCAATCCCATGGCCGCGCTCAGTTTTAAAGACCACTCGATCAATAGTGTGGCCAATAATACGCGCAAAAAACATCACGAAGGTGTTTACTACGCCTTGGATTAGAGTGAGGGTAATCATGTCCCCATTGGCCACATGGCCTATTTCATGGGCGAGTACGGCCTTAGCCTCTTCAGGGCTGAAGCGTTGCAGTAAACCGGCGCTCACCGCCACTAAAGCCTTATTACGGCTTGCTCCGGTGGCAAAGGCATTAGAGCTATTTGAGGGAAAAATTCCCACTTCGGGCATACCTATATTGGCTTTTTCGGCTAATTCTGCGACGGTGCTTATTAGCCATTGCTGCTGTTGGTTTTGAGGAGTGTCGATAATTTCTACCCCCATACTGCGTTTGGCCATCCACTTAGAAAGGAGTAGTGAAACAATAGAGCCCCCCATTCCAAATACCGCACAGAAAACCAGCAAGGCACTGAGATTGAGGTCAATACCGTTTGCGGCCATGATCGAATCAAAGCCAAGAAGGCTTAAGGTGATGCTAGCCAACAATAAAATAGCCATGTTAGTGGCAAGGAATAAAGCAATACGCATCATAATTATTACGCCTGAAAAAAAGTAGAAATCTTTAGATGGGGGTGCGTATGAAATTTTCAATGTTTTGGGTTGCAGTTTTTGGCTGAGGTGGTTGAACTTTTTGAGTATTTTCAGAAACTTTTGCACGACCGGTAAATGAAACGAAAAGCCATCATCTCTGAGGTGTTTTTATCGGGGATCCAGATTTTCGGTAGCTGATACCGTATTTTGAACACAGGATTGAGGCTAAAGCAGGCATTGGAGGGAAGCAGGCATTGAGGGACATTGGAGGGACAGGCACTGCTAAAGAAACCCCTAACACCCCCTGCCCAATACTCGTTTGTTATCGCCTTACCGGGCGGTTAATAAAAAGGTGCGTTAGAACGCCAAAATCACAAATTCAGACAATAAGGATTCATGAGGTCGAGAATGGCCCCTGGGGAATGCTAGACATGAAATATTTTTAGCCCGACTGCTTCAGTGCTTGTCCTCGGTGTTGGTCGGTGTTGCTATTTTCTGAATGCTAGACATAAAAAAACTCCGAGACATAATTCGATATGGGCACCTATTTGGTAACCCGCGTATCAATGCCTCGGAGTTCTAATTGAAGAGAATCCTTTCACTTCAATGTCTTGTATGGCTCCGAATGTTGGGATCGAACCAACGACCAATTGATTAACAGTCAACTGCTCTACCGCTGAGCTAATTCGGAATTATCGTCCGCTACTGCGAATGAGGCGCGAATATTAAAGGGCCGAGCTGGCCTCGTCAACCGTTTTTGCGGGCTAAGGTTATGAATTTTTTGGCAAAAGGCGTTTTTGATGATTATTTACTCTTTCCTTCTCATTGACAGTTGGAGGTAGTGGCCGTGGCTGGTGTAGACTATCGCCTTTTGTCCGGATTTGAGTAATGTCCAAGCCTTTTGAAGTTGTTTCCAAATATTCCCCTGCGGGTGACCAGCCGGCGGCGATTGCCGGCCTATTAGAGGGGGTGCGCGCAGGACTGCATGCTCAGACCTTACTGGGGGTTACCGGCTCCGGTAAAACCTTCACTATTGCCAATGTGATAGAGGGTCTTCAGCGGCCCACCATTGTGATGGCGCCGAATAAGACGCTGGCGGCACAGCTCTATGGCGAGTTTAAGGATTTCTTCCCTAATAACTCGGTGGAGTACTTTGTCTCTTACTATGACTATTACCAGCCTGAAGCCTATGTGCCATCCTCAGATACGTTTATTGATAAGGATGCCTCGGTTAACGAGCATATAGAGCAGATGCGTTTATCGGCTACTAAAGCTTTGATGGAGCGTCCTGATACTATCGTCGTGGCGACGGTGTCGGCCATTTATGGTCTGGGTGATCCGCAGTTATATTTGAAGATGATGCTGCACTTAGATCGTGGCGATATCATAGACCAGCGTCATATCCTGCGACGCTTATCTGAGCTGCAATATACCCGTAACGACATTGATTTTGGACGCGGTACTTATCGAGTGCGCGGTGATGTTATCGATATCTTCCCTGCCGATTCGGAAAAAGAAGCGGTACGGGTTGAGCTGTTTGATGAAGAGATAGATAAACTGTCTATTTTTGATCCACTTACTGGCGAGGTTTTAAAGAAAGTTCCTCGCGTATCTATCTACCCTAAAAGCCATTACGTTACCCCGCGAGAGACTTTGCTGGGCGCTATCGACAAGATTGAGGAAGAGCTGCGTGAACGTTTAAAGCAGTTGCGTGATAATAATAAATTGGTTGAGGCGCAGCGCTTAGAGCAGCGTACCCGCTATGACCTAGAGATGATTCGCGAGTTGGGCTACTGCAACGGCATCGAAAATTACTCGCGCTATCTATCGGGGCGAGGGGAGGGTGCACCGCCGCCCACCTTGTTTGATTACCTGCCGGATAATGCATTGGTGGTGATCGATGAGTCCCATGTCGGTATACCGCAAATTGGCGGTATGTATAAAGGCGACCGCTCACGTAAAGAAACGCTGGTCGAGTATGGCTTCCGCTTACCGTCGGCGTTAGATAATCGGCCAATGCGTTTTGATGAATGGGAACAGCTGGTGCCGCAATTGATCTTTGTGTCGGCGACGCCGGGTAACTATGAGGCTGAAAATGCGGCGCGGATAGTGGAGCAGGTGGTACGTCCCACCGGCTTGGTCGACCCTCAAATTGAGATACGGCCGGCCATTACGCAAGTAGATGACTTGTTGTCCGAGATAAAACTGAAAGCAGCTATTGGCGATCGGGTGCTGGTGACTACCTTAACCAAGCGTATGTCCGAGGATCTGACCGACTATTTGTCGGAACATGGCGTGCGGGTGCGCTATCTGCACTCAGATATTGACACGGTCGAGCGGGTCGAAATTATTCGCGATCTTCGCTTGGGGGTATTTGATGTGTTGGTTGGCATCAATCTACTCCGTGAAGGTCTGGATATGCCTGAGGTATCTTTGGTCACCATTCTGGATGCGGATAAAGAAGGCTTTCTGCGTTCCGAGCGTTCATTAATACAAACTATTGGCCGCGCCGCCCGTAACCTTAACGGTAAGGCTATTCTCTATGCCGATAAAATGACTGGCTCCATGCAGCGGGCTATTGACGAGACCGACCGTCGGCGCAATAAGCAGCTCGAACATAATAAAAAGCACGGTATAACACCGGTAGGTGTAACCAAGAGTGTGACTGATATTATGGAGGGCGCACGTGCCCCGGGTGGCAAGAGTAAGCGCGGTGCCAAAGGCCGTAAAGTGGCCGAAGCAGAAGCTAATTATCAGGCTGAAGTGGCCAATTTCACGCCAGCTCAATTGGCCAAAGAAATTAAGCGCTTGGAAGGCAAAATGTTCAACCATGCAAAGAACCTGGAGTTTGAAGAGGCCGCCGCCACCAGAGACACGGTGACAGCCTTAAAACAGCAAGCTTTATTGTAATTGGAATGAGTTTGGAATATATCTCTAAGTCGGTTGAACAAGTACCGGCATCTCTTTATAATCGCGGCCCTCAGATTGATTGTAGTGAGTTTGATTTCTCATAGATTACAACTGATCTGGTTTTTAGGACTATAGCTCAGCTGGTTAGAGCATCGTCATGACATGGCGAGGGTCCTCGGTTCGAGTCCGAGTAGTCCTACCAATTGTTAAAAAAATGCCCACGTTAAGCGGGCATTTTTGTATCTGGGCCTTGCTCGTTAAAATCGAGCCAATGCCCTACCTTGCGAATAACCTTTATGTAGAAAATGACACATTTACTGTGTTGCGACCATTGTCGCTATTGGCCGAACTCAGTACACTCCCTGTGTTGTTTTACGAGCATAAAAGGAGTTCTCCCAATGAAAGACGAAACTTTGGCCATCCACCATGGCTACGAAACTGATCCCACCACTCATGCTGTAGCCACGCCGATCTACCAGACCGTCGCCTACGAATTTGATAACGCCCAGCATGGTGCTGACCTTTTTAATCTGGCGGTGCCGGGTAATATTTATAGCCGCATCATGAACCCTACTAATGATGTGCTAGAGCAGCGAATGGCTGCTTTGGAGGGCGGTATAGCTGGCTTGGTAGTGAGTTCCGGCAGTGCGGCCATTAACTACGCCATCCTGACCTTGGCAGAAGCGGGTGACAATATTATTTCGACACCACAGCTTTATGGCGGCACCTATACCTTGTTCGCCCATATGTTACCTAAGCTCGGCATTGAAGTGCGTTTTGCTAAAGATGACAGTGCCGCCAGTATCGCGGCACTGATTGATGAAAAAACCAAAGCGGTATTCTGCGAGAGTATTGGTAACCCTGCGGGAAATATTGTCGATCTGGCCGCGATCGCTGATGCCGCCCATGCCCAAGGTGTGCCGGTGATTGTCGACAACACGGTGGCAACGCCGGTGCTGTGTAAACCAATTTCTTACGGTGTCGATATTGTGGTGCACTCGCTGACAAAATACGTGGGTGGCCATGGCACGACTTTGGGTGGTGTTATTGTTGATTCTGGAAATTTCCCATGGGCTGAGCATAAAGAGCGCTTCCCAGTATTCAATAATCCGGAGCCGGCCTATCATGGCGTGATCTATACCGAGGCGTTTGAGGCAGCTGCATTTATTGGTCGTGCGCGCACAGTGCCGTTGCGTAATACCGGAGCCGCGTTGTCGGCAATGGCCTCTTTTCAGTTGATGCAGGGCTTAGAAACCTTATCGCTGCGGATGGAGCGCCATACTGAAAACGCCTTAAAAGTCGCCCAGTATTTAGAGGCCCATGACAGTGTTGAGTGGGTAAGCTATGCGGGTTTACAGAGTTCGCCTTATTACGACTTGGCGCAAAAATATATGGGCGGCAAGCCGGCGTCAATTTTATCTTTTGGTTTAAAGGGTGGTTTTGATAATGGGGTTAAGTTCTACGATGCGCTGCAGTTGTTCAAGCGCTTGGTCAATATCGGTGATGCTAAATCGCTGGCCTGCCATCCAGCATCGACCACGCATCGGCAGTTAACCGACGCCGAGCAAAAAGACGCAGGAGTGTCGCCAGAGATGATTCGTTTGTCGGTGGGTATTGAGCATATCGATGATATTTTGGCTGATCTTGAGCAGGCGATTGCCGGCGCTTTATAATTTGTTGTCGATGATTGGTTGAGCAGTGACACCCTACGTTAGTATCTGAGTAGGGTGGATCTGACTGCCCATGATAGAGCGAGTGCTCAGCGTGGCCAATAAATACAATGGGTGCTGGATATGCCTCACGACAGACTTTCCCGCTAAAAACGAAAACCTGTATAATCTGTTGCTTTGATCATTACAGTAGTCAGCATTTATGTCCGCAAAATTTTGGAGTCACTTAGTCAGCCAGTTAAAGCCCTATACCCCCGGCGAGCAGCCGCGAATTGATGGCCTGATTAAACTTAATACCAACGAAAACCCCTATCCGCCATCGCCCAAGGTGCAAGCCTTACTGGATGATAAAGCGATTGCTGATCTGCGTCTTTACCCAGACCCTGCCAATAAATACCTAAAGCAGGCGATCGCCAACCATTTTGAGCTAGGGATAGAGCAGGTTTGTGTCGGTAATGGTTCCGATGAGGTTTTGGCGTTTGCGTTTCAGGGTTTGTTAAAGCAAGCCAAGCCCATTTTATTCCCTGATATTACCTACGGTTTTTACCCCGTTTATTGTGACTTGTACGGTATTGAATATCAGGAGATACCGCTACAAGATGATTTTAGTCTCGGCCTGGCGGCCTATCCGCAAGACAATGGCGGGGTGATTTTTGCCAACCCTAATGCGCCTACGGGCCTGGCCATAGATTTAGCTGAGATTGAGCAGCTGCTGATGCGCAATACCGAGTCGGTGGTGATTGTTGATGAGGCCTATATCGATTTTGGTGGCGAGTCTGCGGCGGGCTTAATTAATCGCTACCCCAATTTACTGGTGACTCAGACTTTGTCGAAATCGCGCTCGCTGGCGGGCAGTCGGGTCGGTTTTGCCTTGGGTAATGCGTCATTGATCGAAGCATTGAAAACTATTAAGAACTGTTTTAACCCGTATTCCGTTGATCGTTTAGCGGAGTTGGCGGCCACCACAGCAATGGAAGATGATGTTTATCGGCGCCAATGTTGCAATAAAATTGTCGCCAGTCGCGAATGGATCACCGAACAGCTCAACCAGCTGGGCTTTGAAACTTTGCCCTCAAAAGCCAACTTCATTATGACCAAGCCTGCCGGTATTGAGGCCAAGGCTTTATTCGAGCAGCTGCGTGAACACAAGATTTTGGTGCGCTACTTTAGCAAGCCAAGAATTGCTGATTATCTACGTATCAGTATTGGTAGCGATGAAGAAATGAAAGCATTGCTGAGGGCGGTTAAGGCGATTTTAGCTGACGGCTAAGGTAACGTGGAAAACTGCCAGCCTCTAGGGTTTACAAGCCTTAAAGCTATGGTAGAGTGTGCGCCTTTATACCATCAGCTAGATTTAGCTAAGACGAATATTTTCACGCGGGCTTTGGTAGGGCTCGCCACTGATAGGAAAAACGATGCCTGTAATTACTCTCCCTGACGGCAGTCAGCGCGTCTTTGACGACGCAGTTTCTATATTTGATGTTGCCCATGATATTGGTCCTGGTCTTGCGAAAGCGGCACTGGCTGGCAGGATTAATGGCGAATTGTTAGATACGTCTTTTGTCATCAAGTCCGACGTTGAACTGGCGATTGTCACCGAGCGTGATGAAGAGGGGTTGGAATTGATTCGTCATTCCACCGCTCATTTGATGGCAATGGCAGTGCAGGATTTATTCCCCGGTACGCAAGTAACTATTGGTCCTGTTATCGACGACGGGTATTACTACGATTTTGCGGCTGAAAACGCCTTTAGCGATGAAGATCTGAAAAAGATCGAGCAGCGCATGATGGAAATCACCAAACAGGATCACCCGATTGAGCGGGTGGTGGTGTCGCGCGAAGAAGCGGTTAAAACCTTTGCCGATATGGGCGAAGATTATAAAGTACAGATTATCGAAGCCCTACCTGGCAATGAAGATATTTCTATCTATAAGCAAGGCCCGTGGATGGATTTGTGTCGCGGCCCCCATGTGCCCAGCACCGGCAAGCTAAAAGCATTTAAGCTGATGAAAGTTGCCGGCGCTTATTGGCGCGGCGATTCTAATAACGCCATGCTGCAGCGTATTTATGGTACTGCTTGGACTAACAAGAAAGAGCTAAAAGCATATTTACACCGCTTAGAAGAAGCCGAAAAACGCGACCACCGTAAACTTGGTAAGAAGTACGATTTATTTCATATGCAAGAAGAAGCACCGGGTATGGTGTTTTGGCATCCTAAGGGTTGGAATGTGTATAAAACCATCGAAGGTTATATGCGTCAGCAGCAGGACCTGAACGGTTACCAAGAAATCAAAACACCACAGTTAGTGGATTTCACGTTGTGGGAAAAATCGGGTCACGCGGCCAAGTTCAGTGATGGCATGTTTGTGCTGAAATCCGAAGAGCGTGATTTCGCTATTAAGCCGATGAACTGTCCTTGTCATGTGCAGGTGTTTAATCAGGGCTTAAAAAGCTACCGCGATTTGCCACTACGCTTAGCAGAGTTTGGCTCCTGTCATCGCAATGAGCCATCGGGTTCGCTGCACGGCATTATGCGGGTGCGTGGTTTTGTACAGGATGATGCGCATATATTTGCCACCGAGCAGCAGATACAGCCAGAAGTCGCTCAGTTTATTGATTTGCTGCACGCTGTTTACCAAGATTTTGGCTTTAGCGATGTCATTTACCGCTTGTCGACCCGGCCGGAACAGCGGGTTGGTAGTGACGAATCTTGGGATAAGGCGGAGAAGGCGTTAGCGGATGCCTTGAACAGCAAGGGCTTACCTTGGGAAGAGTTACCGGGGGAGGGTGCTTTCTATGGTCCCAAAATCGAATTCTCATTGAAAGACAGCATCGGTCGAGTTTGGCAGTTAGGCACCATTCAGGTCGATTTTTCAATGCCTGGTCGATTGGATGCCCAATACGTGGCGGAAGATGGTTCACGGCAAACACCGGTGATGTTACACCGGGCAATCTTGGGCTCTTTTGAACGTTTTATTGGTATTCTGATCGAGCATTATGAAGGCTCGTTTCCTACTTGGTTGGCGCCAACTCAGGCCGTAATTGCCAATATTACGGACAAACAGTCCGAATATGTGCGAAATGTTGAAGATTCCTTGAAAAATAAAGGCTTTAGGGCCATTGCGGACTTGAGAAACGAGAAGATCGGCTTTAAAATTCGCGAGCACACAATACAGAGAGTTCCTTACCTGCTGGTGATCGGCGATAAGGAAGTTGAAAACCAAACTGTGGCCGTGCGAACGCGTAATGGTGATGACCTTGGCTCCATGTCTCTGGCAGCCTTTGAGCAACTCCTCAGCGAGGACGTAGTTCGACGCGGTCGTATTGTATCTGATGAGGTGGCAGCGGATTAGCCTTTGGGCTTTCCAACTAGAATATATATCTTTTAATAAGCGGAGAAGTCGCGATTAAGAAAGCTAAAAGTAAACGGGCAACGATTAACGAAGAGATCGAGGCCAAAGAAGTTCGGCTCATTGGTGCCGAGGGTGAGCAAGTAGGTATTGTATCGATTGAAGAGGCACGCGCGAAAGCGCTGGAAGCTTCCCTTGATCTGGTGCAAATAGCAGATTCCGATCCGATAGTCTGTAAGATCATGGACTACGGTAAACATGTGTTCGAAGCTAAGAAACAGCAGGCTGCTCAGAAGAAGAAGCAGGTGCGGACGCAGGTTAAGGAAATGAAATTTCGTCCTGGGACGGAAGAGGGAGACTATCAGGTAAAACTACGCAACCTGACTCGTTTTCTTGAAAATGGGGATAAAGCCAAGGTGACATTACGTTATCGCGGTCGTGAGATGGCCCACCAGGAGATTGGTATGGAGTTGCTCAAGCGTGTCGAAAAAGATCTCGACGAGCTTGGCGCTGTAGAACAGTTTCCAAAAATGGAAGGCCGTCAATTGACTATGGTGATCGCCCCGAGAAGTAAGAAGAAGTAAGTAGTGAGCTCACGGTCTGCCGCGTAGCGTTATGCTATCAAAGCAAACACGGGCCTGTTTATTTCGGTTTTTTATTAACTTTTGGATTGGATTTTCCAATCCCAAATGCGGAGTATCTAACGATGCCAAAAGCTAAAGTACATAGCGGGGCAGCTAAACGTTTTAAAAAGACCGGATCCGGTTATAAACGTAAAAGCGCCCATAAGAGTCACATTTTGACCAAGATGACCACTAAACGTAAGCGTCAGCTTCGTGGAACTTCTGATGTTCACGCATCAGATAAAGTGTTAATCGATCGTATGTTGCGTGCTAAAGGTTAATAGCCTCTACGTTACTTCCCGATAAATTATTTAGGTTAAGATTAAGGAGACTATTATGCCTCGCGTAAAACGTGGTGTGACAGCACACCGTCGACATAAGAAGATTTTAAAACAAGCCAAAGGTTACTATGGAGCCCGTTCACGGGTATTTCGTGTTGCCAAACAAGCGGTCATCAAAGCGGGTCAATACGCTTATCGTGACCGTCGTCAGCGCAAGCGTCAGTTCCGCGCCCTTTGGATTACTCGTATTAATGCCCAGTCTCGCGCCAACGGTTTAGCATATAGCCGTTTGATCAACGGACTAAAGAAAGCAGAAATCGGCCTAGATCGCCGCGTTCTTGCTGACTTGGCAGTACACGATAAAGCCGCTTTTGCTGCTGTAGTTGAGAAAGCAAAAGCAGCCTTAGCGTAGAGAAAATTGGGGTCATATGAACATCTCTGGCCATCCAGTTCGGTAGAGAGGGGTCAGCAACAGAAATGTTCATCTGATCCCGATTTATCTCCAAATAGGGAAAGGGCTGACGCTCTTTCCCTATTTGCGTATTAGGGTGGCGGCTTTTCGGCGGTCACTAATCGTCATATAAACGTGAGAATATTTCGATGGAAAATCTGGAGTCCCAGGCCGTAGAGGCCCGTGAAGCCATAGCCAGCGCTGAAGATACCGCTGCGCTTGACCAAGTTCGGGTAGATTATCTGGGTAAAAAAGGCAGTATTACCGGCTTGCTGAAAAGCTTGGGTAAACTGTCTGCTGAAGAGCGTCCCGCCGCTGGTGCCGAGATCAATAAAGTGAAGCATGCGCTGCAAGGGCTGATAGCCGAGCGCAAGGCCTTGTTAGAAGGTGCTGCTGTCGCGGCACAATTGGCTGCCGAAACTATCGACATCAGTTTGTCGGGACGAGGCCAAGATGTGGGTGGTTTGCACCCGGTCACGCGTACCATCGAGCGTATCTCTGAGTTTTTCGAAACCATCGGTTTTGATGTCGTAGAAGGTCCCGAAGTTGAAGATGATTATCACAACTTTGAAGCCCTGAATATTCCTGCACATCATCCGGCTCGTGCCATGCACGATACTTTTTATATAGATGAAACCACCGTTTTGCGCACCCATACCTCGCCGGTACAAGTGCGGGTGATGGAAAGCAGTGAGCCGCCGCTGAAAGTGATTTGCCCAGGGCGGGTCTATCGTTGTGATTCGGATTTAACGCATACCCCGATGTTCCATCAGGTCGAAGGCCTGTTAATCAGTGAAGACAGTAGCTTCGCTGACCTAAAAGGAATCGTAGAAGAGTTTTTGCGAGTTTTCTTTGAAAAAGAACTAGCCGTTCGTTTCAGGCCCTCTTATTTCCCTTTTACTGAACCCTCCGCTGAAGTCGATATTCAGTGCGTGATGTGTAGCGGTGAGGGTTGCCGAGTGTGTAGTCAGACTGGTTGGCTTGAAGTGATGGGCTGCGGCATGGTACATCCCAGCGTCTTTGAATATGCAAAAATCGATACCGAGAAATATGCAGGCTTTGCTTTCGGTATGGGGGTTGAGCGCTTGGCCATGTTGCGTTATGGCGTTAACGACTTGCGCTTGTTTTTTGATAATGATTTACGCTTCTTAGAACAATTTAGATAATTGTATACGTAGCCCAACACATTCCCTGCGGTCATGGGGCAGGATCAGATCCACCTTACAATAGAATATCCGTACTAATTTATATCTTTAGGCGGCTTTAATTCAGAGAATGAATACAGATGAAAATCAGCGAACAGTGGTTACGCGAATGGGTTAACCCCGATGTTTCTACCGAGCAACTAGTAGAAAAAATCACCATGGCCGGCCTAGAAGTCGAAGGTACTGAGCCCGTAGCCGGACAGTTTAGTGGTGTAGTGGTCGGCGAGATCCTATCAATTGAGCAGCACCCTGATGCTGACAAACTGCGTGTTTGTCAGGTCGCCGGTGGCTCTGAGGTTGTGCAAGTGGTTTGCGGTGCCCCCAATGCTCGCGCTGGTTTAAAAATCCCTTTTGCGACTGTCGGCGCGGTGTTGCCTTCGGATCAGCCAAAAGGTTTTAAAATCAAAAAAGCCAAATTGCGCGGTGCTGAATCATTCGGCATGCTCTGTTCAGAAAGTGAATTGCAGTTATCCGATGCCAATGAGGGTTTGATGGAGCTGCCCGCGGATGCAACTACCGGCCAAGACATCCGCGACTATTTAGATTTAAACGACACCATTATCGAAGTTGATCTGACACCAAACCGCGCCGACTGTTTAAGTGTTGCCGGTATTGCCCGTGATGCTGGTGTACTTTACAAGGCTGAGGTAACGGCGCCGACAATTGCACCCGTAGCAGCGCAAATTGACGATATTTTCCCAGTAGAGATTTTAGCGCCAGCGGATTGCTCGCGTTATGTCGGCCGAGTGATTAAAGGCGTTGATGTCAGCCAGCCATCACCACTGTGGATGGTTGAGAAGCTACGTCGCAGCGGTATTCGTTCAGTTGATGCGGTAGTTGATGTAACCAACTATGTACTGCTGGAGTTAGGCCAGCCTATGCATGCTTTCGATTTAAATCGTCTGCAGCAGGGCATTCAAGTACGTCATGCGCGACAGGGCGAGAAGATCACCTTGTTAGATGGCCAAGAGCTAGAGCTGAAAGCCGGTTCTTTGGTGATTGCCGATCAACAAGCAGCGCTGGCGTTGGCCGGTATCATGGGCGGTGAAGCCTCCTCTGTTACAGCGGCGACCAAAAATATTATGTTAGAGGCGGCCTTCTTTGAGCCGGTTAAGATTGCCGGTCGGGCCCGACGTTATGGTTTGCATACTGATTCATCGCATCGCTATGAGCGCGGCGTGGATTATCAATTGCAGGTGACCGCTATCGAGCGCGCCACGCAATTGTTGTTAGATATTGTTGGTGGCCAGCCCGGTCCGGTTAATGAAGTAGTAGCAGTGGACGAGTTGCCGGTGGCAGCTGTTGTTGAGTTGCGCCATGCCCGCATCAAAAAGCTATTGGGGCTGACGATTGATAAAGCTGATGTCACTGATATGCTGACTCGTTTAGGTCTAGGCGTGACCGAAACAGCCGACGGCTGGAGTGTGGTGTCGCCGTCATGGCGTTTTGATATCGCCATCGAGGCTGACCTGCTTGAAGAGATTGCCCGCATCTATGGCTATAACCGTTTACCGGTCACCAATATTACAGCTAACCTTAGTCTCAAGGCCAAGCCTGAAACCCGCTTGGGTATCAAAGATATCCGCCGACAACTTATTGCACGTGGCTATCAAGAGGCTATTACCTACAGTTTTGTGGAGCCTAAGGCGCAACAACAGGTTTGCCCACAAGATGACACTGTAGCGCTTACCAACCCGATATCTGCTGATATGGCGGTGATGAGGACCAGTTTGTGGCCAGGGCTGTTAAATGCGATGCAGCACAACCTCAATCGTCAGCAATCTCGGGTCAGGTTATTTGAATCGGGTCTGCGTTTTATCCCCGATACCCATGGTTTGCCTTTACAGGACAATATGTTGGCTGGCGTGATTACCGGTCGCCGTGAGCCAGAGTCCTGGTCAGAAAATGGTGACATGGTTGACTTCTATGATCTAAAAGGTGATTTGGAGTCGGTATTGGCGCTGAATGCCAATAATACCAATTTTGACTTTGTGAAGGCCGAGCACCCGGCATTACACCCGGGCCAAACCGCAGAAATTATGCGCGCTGGTGAGAGGGTTGGCTATATAGGGACGATTCATCCCGAGCTTCAGAAAAAGTATGGTTTTGCGCAAACTATTTACCTTTTCGAGTTAAAACTGTCAGCTATTACCGAGTCGGAGCTACCAAAGTTCACAGAACTGTCAAAATTCCCAGAAGTACGCCGAGATTTGGCTATCCTTATAAATCGTGAAATCGAGGCCGAATTAGTTCTTGAAGTGGTGCGAAATAGTGCTGGTGAAGACCTTGTAAACCTCAGGTTGTTTGACATATATGAGGGTAAAGGTATTGATCTTAAAGAAAAAAGTCTGGCTCTCGGCTTGACGTTTCAGCATTCTTCACGCACTCTTAATGAAGATGAGGTCAATGCCTCTATCGATCGCGTGATGGCCCAGTTACAAGAGATGTTCAGCGCGACCTTACGATAACGCAGAAGGATGTAGTGAATGACAGCTCTTACCAAATCTGAAATGGCAGAAAAGCTATATGAAGAGCTAGGGCTTAATAAGCGCGAAGCTAAAGAAGTAGTAGAACACTTCTTTGAAGAGATTCGGCATTCACTAGAAGATAATGAGCAGGTTAAATTGTCTGGTTTTGGCAATTTTGATCTGCGTGACAAAAGTCAGCGTCCGGGGCGCAATCCGAAAACAGGGGAAGAAATCCCCATCTCTGCGCGTCGCGTAGTGACATTTCGCCCAGGTCAGAAGTTGAAAGCACGAGTAGAAGCATATGTTGGAACCGAGTCATAACGCTGAATTACCGGTTATTCCCGGGAAGCGTTATTTTACCATTGGTGAAGTTAGTGAATTATGTGCGGTTAAACCGCATGTTTTACGTTACTGGGAGCAAGAGTTTCCCAATCTGAAGCCTGTTAAGCGTCGCGGTAATCGCCGTTACTACCAGCGTGAAGATGTCATCCTTATTCGTCAGATCCGCACTCTGCTTTATGATCAGGGCTATACCATTGGCGGTGCCCGTCAGCGTATGTCTGGTGAAGGTGAAGAGGGCGAGTTGGAGACGGGTGATTACAAGCAAATGTTGCGACAGATGATTACTGAGTTGGAAGATGTGTTGCTGGTATTAAACACTTAGCGGTTATCGTTCTTTGGTTTTATAAAAACGGCGCCTTGCTTATAACGCAGGCGCCGTTTTTTTATGGTCGATACTTTAACCGCAGCCCGTCTAAGAAGTTACGCAGCAATTGGTCTTGGCACTCACGGTAATGCTTGTGGCCCTGTTTGCGAAACAGGGCGCTAAGTTCATGTTCGCTGATCAGTAAATCGACCGATTTGAGCACCTCAAGCATGTCATCGCTTTTGTAGTCCAGCGCAATTTTCAATTTGCGCAAAACGATATTATTATTTAGTTCTTTTTCCGCCACCGGCTTAGGACCATCTTTGGCGCCGCGTCGCATGGAGATAAAACCATTGAGAAATGTGGCCATCTGTTCGTCGGAACATTTTTGAAACCATGGGTCATCATCTTTTTTTAGCCAACGAGTAACTTCTTCTGAGCTGATTTCGCTGTCGACTAAAGAAAATATTTTGACAATTTTGGTATCAGCTAAGTCAAATACATAACGTAGTCGGCGAAGAATGTCATTGTTGAGCATGTGCGGTCCTGTCTGTGGCAGTTCTGTGAAGGTCTAATTTTACGCGCTATCGCCCTACTAGTTCTATGCTTTATTTTTAATAAGGCGTTTTAATAAAGTTTTTATTTCGCGCTGTAATTCAATATCGTCGGTTTTCTGCGCCGCTTCATCGGCCCGTTTAGTTAGTGTAAAAGCATCTTCGGGCTCTTCATCTGTAACGGCTTGCACTTCTTCGCTGATCATTAACGCCATGGCATAGTTGATGGAGGCAATATAGTCATTTGCGGCAATATCTTGGGCATAGCCTAATGCTTTTTTATAAAGCTGCAGTGCTTGTTGGCTATCTTCGCTAAAGTCGGCCAATGTTTCCCATTGCACGGGATGATTTTTGTCTGAGTCCTGCTCGTTGTCCTCGCATATTGCCGTTAGTTCGTTATATAACTGGCCGAACTTGCTGTCGTTTTCTTCATCCGCCGCGGTTAATAGGGCGATAGCGAGAGCATGCACGCGCTTGTAAATTTTAGTGTTCATAATGTTTATGGTATCCGCAAATGTAGTTTTGCTTGGTGTCGCGGTTAATCGTAGCGCCGCTAAGGGTAAACGTTAACTGGGTGGGCGGCTATCGATCATTATTTTGTTGAGCTGCTGCTGGGCTTTTTGAGGGTTGGCGAGGTCCTGCACCTCCAACATTTCGCACTCGTCTTTAACCATATCCGCTATGTTCACCGGATAATGACGGCAGTCTTCTGGTCGGTCCTGATAAATATCACAACCGTAAAGTAAGCTTTCTGGGTCCTGTCGTAACCAAGGGCAATATTGCAGTTGCTGGCCGCTGTCAGGGTCGAACCATATCTCGCCGCCGCGCACATAGACAGCAATATCAGGGCGAAACAATTCCCAGCCTTCGATATCACTGGTAGAGGCTGAGAGGGCAGCATTACCATAGTTGATGCAGCATTTACCGCATTGGTTGCATTCTTTCATAGTGGGGTTCAGTGTTGTTTCGGGACGACGCCAGCATAACAAGAATCTAGGCCTTAAACTGCGTATAATCGCCGGCACTGAAAATACTAAAGGCGTAGATAATGAAGAGCGGTAATAGCTACAGCTGCATTGGGCTTTACAATCCCAAGTCACCAGAGAATGTCGGTTCAGTAATGCGAGCGGCTGGTTGCTATGGCGTTAATTCGGTGTTTTATACCGGCAATCGCTATAACTATGCCAAGCCCTTTTATACAGATACCCAGAAAGTCTATGAAAAGCTGCCCTTAATCGCGGTGGAAGATCTTGAGGCTACGGTGCCGCTTGGATGCGTGCCTGTTGCTGTGGAGCTGGTTGAAGGTGCTAAACCTTTGCCTAATTATAAGCACCCAGCTAGGGCCTTTTATATCTTTGGTCCAGAAGATGGCACGCTCAGTAAAAAGATCACCGGTTTTTGCAGTGATACCATTTATATTCCCACCACGGGCTGTATGAATTTGGCCGCCACGGTGAATGTGGTGCTCTATGACCGACTGGCTAAAGGAGATGATTATTCCTATCATCATGAGGCTTTGCGGCAGAGCGTTTGAGGGCTGTTATTATTACTTTCATGGGGATTAAATCCGCTTGTTACCCTTAGTCTTTTCGGTATAATGACCGTCTTTTTCGGGGCGTAGCGCAGTCTGGTAGCGCACTACACTGGGGGTGTAGTGGTCGCAGGTTCAAATCCTGCCGTTCCGACCAAATAAGTCAATGACTTAGGTCGCTTTTATAGCGGCCTTTTTCATGCCTGAAATAAATAGCCAGCAAATAGCCCGCTACAGAGTCCTTTTCAGATGGATTTAGGCCGATTTATCCAATAGCTCATCCCTCTATATAAGAGCGTCTTTTGGCGATTCAAGACCAATACGGCCGCGTTCTAACTGATGTAATAAGCTTTCCATGGCGGAAGACCCACCACAGAGACTCGGAGTCGTGTTGACTCTTGATGATAATAATAAATGTGGTGCTGGTCACCTTTCAGGAATCTTCCTCATGCACTTGGCCGTCAATCAGCATCATGTTTTCAACGAATTTTTCATCATGTTTTGCCAGTCGATAGCTGCCGTTAAGCATATTTCCTAGGAAGATACTTTCTCCCTCTTTAGCCTCCAGTTGGTCGAGCACTTCACGAGGTAGTTCCACCCCTAGGCCGATACCAACTGCACATATTTTGAGTTCTATCATGAGAGCAATTCACTCCTTTAATCATTCCTTCAGAATTGTGCCAGTCATTTCAAAACATAGCGCCTTAACCAAAATTGTAGCTGGGCTATTTCATTGATACAAGCCTATACGGCAGCCTGGTTTCTGTTCAGGGGTCTATTTTATTCGTGTTCTATATGCCATTTGCAGCACTCCATCTTTTCATTTAAAAATTATAGTGTTGCGTTGACCGGTTGAGACCACTCGCAATATCTGTACCTGAACCAGGATCGCTTGCATTGATTGGTCTCGGCTTGGCAGGCTTAGGTATCTCACGCAGGAAAACCGGGCGTTAGAAATTTATCTCATCGCTTCCAGAGCGCAAAGATCAATGGGGTCAGAGTCATTGATCGTAGTAGCTTGCTGATTTTTTAGCTTTTCAACCACTCTGACCCTATTGATTTCGATTGCCAGTAGATGGGATCTTGTAGTAGATTCAACCAAATTAGGGCGTATTAATCCTTCCTATACTCAGCCGCGCATAGGTGGTTTTTTTTTGCCCGCGCATTGTGAACGACACAGTTAAATAGGCTAATATCTAACGCCGTGACAGGCGATTGGTATAGAACTATGGTGCTTGGTGAAATGGCTACCACTACACCGACCTCTGCCCGGTCCTATAAAAATATTCGAGGCTTGATATGTCCACTGAAAAAAAATACGTGATGTGCCGATCCTGCCACGCCCATTGTGGACTGATTGTCGATTTTAAAGACGGTGTGCCGGTCGCTACCCACGGTGACAAGGACAACCCCGCCTTTGCCGGATTTAGTTGTATCAAAGGTCGCAGGCTGGCCAATCATCACACTTTGCCCTCGCGCCTGCTGTCTAGC